>CANRGL010000006.1 GCA_947630145.1 uncultured Clostridia bacterium
TTAAAGTGCAAATGCTATCTAATTGTTGTAGTTTTTAATTTGACATTTATTGTAGCTTTTAATTCGCTAATCTACATATAAATTACAATTATTACTCTAGATTTTTTCAATCTATTAAAAGTTAATTTTCGTTAATATAAAGGCATAATAATTTTATTCTGATGTATATATCACTCTAAAAATTTTGACTGTCGATATGTACCTACATTACAAATTTTTAGTTATTAATTAATGATATATTAATTTAAATATATAAAAAGAAGCAATATATATTTTATACTACTTCTTAAAGAATAAATTTAGGCTAATAAAAAATTTATTCTATTTCATATCCACCTGAAACTTTTTTTAATGTGACGTCTGATTTTAGGCAAACTATAGGACGTGTACCTGGAATATCCCTAGACGTTCCAGATTTATTGAGACCCATATAGCTAATCTCCTTAATACCACCAGGACTAACAACCATTATTTTATTATTTTCATAGGAAGAAGGTGAAGCTAGATACATAAAATAAGCAGTTCCAGTATATCGTATTATATATAAAAGATACAATTCATCATCTGATAAATTGCTTACAAAATAGTCATAATTTTCATTTCCTTTTTTTATTTTATAACCATTTTCATCCATTTCATTACATGCTAATTGTTGACTTTGTTCTTCATGTACCTTGTTATATGATGCTACAAACATTTCTATTGTTGGTCCTCCTATTGCATATTTTGCTTTACTTCCTGCATATTTTTCCCATACATTCGTATCCAACATATATGCTACTGCCTTTATGTTATCGTTCGTACTTTTAGGATACTTATCTATCCAACTTATCCATTTTCTTGCTTCTGATTTGTTTATTATATCTTGTGATCCTTCATAATTTTGTATTACATCACTAAATGTTATTTTTTCATAAACATAAGCTTCTGTTATTAAATATATATTTTCTCCATCTGAATGAAATATTCTCCATTTATACCCCAATTTATCAATTTCGGTATTATCTGTTGTATAGTTTAATACATACTCTCCATAATATGATTTTGGATCTTCTTCTATTAATTGTGCTGTTGATTTTTTAGTTGTCCCTATTCCTAGTTCCTCTAACCATTTTTTTTCATTTTCTGTTACATTATCTTCTAAATACATCAATTCATCGTCTACTATTTTTAGTTTATCTTTATATTCATCTGTTATACTTGGAATATATTCTTTCATACCATCAGATGTTGCATTAAACTTTTCATTTCTATTTTCTTTTTTTGTTACATAATCCTTTGATACACTTAGTGCTAGTTCATCTTGAAAACTTCTTACATCTTCCATAAATCTTGCCTTTCTTGCACTTTCTACTGGATTATTTTTACTTAATGTTAGTATTACTACTGCAGCAAGTATTATTATAACGATTATAGTTACTATTAATACTATTAGGGATATACCTCTTTTGTTATTTTTCATATTCTCTCCTCCATTTTTTTATCCCTTATAGCATACACTAAAAAAAAAAAAACGCAAGTTTTCATAACAATTTTATTGTTAAATTTTTGTTACAATTTAATGTTAGTTTTGTTACTATAGTTATATTATGAAAGAAAGGAAATAATTAGAATAAAAATCTATACTAACTATTTCCTTATATATTATTTTAAATTAAAGAATGCTTTTTTACCAGCATATTCAGATATAGATCCAAGTTCTTCTTCAATTCTTAATAACTGATTGTATTTACATACTCTATCAGTTCTTGAAGGAGCACCTGTTTTTATTTGTCCTGCATTCATTGCAACAACAAGATCAGCAATTGTTGTATCTTCAGTTTCTCCTGATCTATGTGATACTACAGCTGTCATTCCTGCTCTATTTGCCATAGATATAGCATCTATTGTTTCAGTTACTGTTCCTATTTGATTTAATTTAATAAGTATAGAATTAGATACTTTCATATCAATTCCTTTTTGTAATCTTTTTGTATTTGTAACAAATAGATCATCACCTACTAATTGGATTTTATTTCCAAGTTTTTCTGTAAGTAATTTCCAACCTTCCCAATCTTCTTCTGCAAGTCCATCTTCAAGTGAAATTATTGGATATTTTGAAACCATTTCTTCCCAAAAAGCAACCATTTCTTCACATGTATACATTTTATCAGATTTCCAGAAATAATATTTTCCTTCCTCTCCTTTTTTCTTAGCTTCATCATACATTTCTGTAGCAGCTGCATCTATTGCAATTTTAAAATCTTCTCCAGGTTTGTATCCTGCTTTTTGTATAGCTTCTACTATTACTTGTAAAGCTTCTTCATCTTTTGATAGGTTTGGAGCGAATCCTCCTTCATCACCAACTGATGTAGCAAGACCTTTTTCTTTTAATACAGATTTTAAATTATGAAATACTTCTGCACACCATCTTAAAGCTTCTTTAAAACTTTCTGCACCTACTGGCATTATCATAAATTCTTGTATATTTACACTATTATCTGCATGTTTTCCACCATTTAATATATTCATCATAGGAACTGGTAAAACTTTTGCATTTACTCCACCAAAATAGTTATATAAACTAACACCTAAACTTTCTGCTGCTGCTCTTGCAACTGCAAGTGATACACCAAGTATTGCGTTTGCACCAAGTTTTCCTTTATTATCAGTACCATCAAGTGCTATCATAGCCTCATCTATTGCTACTTGATCTAAAGCATTCATTCCTTCTATTTCAGGTGCTATTATATCATTTACATTATCCACTGCATTTGATACACCTTTTCCAAGATACCTTGATTTATCTTCATCTCTTAATTCTACAGCTTCAAAAGCTCCAGTAGATGCTCCAGATGGAACTGCAGCACGTCCTACAAAACCACCTTCTACAATAACTTCAACTTCAACTGTTGGATTTCCTCTTGAATCTAAAATCTCTCTTGCATAAATAGACTCTATTTCTAAATATTGTTTCATAAAAAAATTCCTCCTTGTATATATATATATTAACTATAGACTAGCTATAGCAAATAACAAATAAAATATAGATTATTTTAGCAAACTTCGTAATTCTCTATTTTTCATTCTTTTTTCATATTTTTCTTCAAATAATTTTCTTCTTTGTTGATATTCTTCTTCTTGAGCTCTTTTTGCTTCTTGTGCAAAAATTTTATTTTTTTGTCTATCATACTCTTCTATTCTTTCTTTCATTTCAAAGTCAGCAACTGAGTATTTTTCATCATTGATATAGTAATCATAATATGCTTGATATAACTCATCAAGATATTCTTTATTTTCTTCAATCTCCAAATTATAACCTTCTAAAATAAACTCTGCTTCTTCATTAACATTAAATCTTTCTAAAACACGATCACAAAGTCCTAAAAAAGTAGTTCTATAATAACTATATGTTGAAGCACTAGTTCCACCAGGTAATTCTTTATAATACTTAGATGTTATATTCATAGAAAGTTTATAGAAAATATTTACAAAAGCTTTTGATGACATCTTATCATTAAGTAATCTTGTACTTAAATCATCAAGTAAATCCTTGACATCATCAACTATATTTTCTTTTATTCCTCTTTCCATTTTTTCTATATCAATTTCTTTTTCTTTATCTTTATTTTTTTGTTTTTTTACAAATTCTTTTTCTAGTTTTTCATATTCTTTTTTATCTATTTTAACAAAGCCTTTATTTGAACATATTTTACATGTAGTGTTTTTGAATTGTTCTGATATTTCATCTATTTGCCTTACTTGTACTTTTACTTTAGTGACATTACCACATTTTGGATTACTACATTTAAAGTATAATTCTACTTCTTCAGCTAATTTCTTTTCTTCTTCTTCTTTTTCTATTTTTTCCTTTTCCCACTCATTTTGCCAGTATTCAGTAGAGCCAGTATCTTCTAAAGGATTATATTCTTCTTCTAGTTCATCATAATCCATTTGATATCCTCCTTTTTACTATACTTCAACTAAACTTTCGCCTGTCATCTCAGTAGGTTTTTCTTCTGACATAAGTTCAAGTAATGTTGGTGCTAAATCACATAATTTGCCATTTTTTATTGATTTTACTCTATCAGATACAACAATTAATGGCACATCAAAAGTAGAATGTGAAGTTATTGGTTCACCTGTTTTTAGATCTAACATATATTCGCAGTTGCCATGATCAGCTGTAATTAAAGCTTCTCCACCTACTTTTTCAAGCTTTGAAATAACTTTTCCTACACACTCATCTAACACTTCTACTGCTTCGATTGCTTTTTCTATTATACCTGTATGACCTACCATATCTCCATTTGCATAATTCATAATTATAACATCATACTTTTTTGAATCAATAGCTTCAATTACTTTATCAGTTATTTCATATGCAGACATTTCTGGTTTTAAGTCGTATGTTGCTACTTTAGGAGAAGGAACTAAAATTCTATCTTCCCCTTCATATTGTTTTTCCTCTCCACCATTAAAGAAAAAAGTAACATGTGCATATTTTTCAGTTTCTGCCACTCTTAATTGAGTATAATTTTTATCTGATAAATATTCTCCTAAAGTATTCTTCAAAACTTGTGGCATGTACGCAATATTTACATTATTTAGTGTAGCATCATATTCTGTCATTGTAACAAAGTATAAATTAGGCATTTTTATAGTTTCAAATTCATTAAAATCAGGTTCAGTCATAGCACGTACTAATTGTCTTGCTCTATCCGGTCTAAAATTAAAAAATATGACTGAATCTTTATCTTTAATTGTACCTATAACAACATTTTCTTCATCAGTTATAACTATTGGTTTTACAAATTCGTCAAATTCTTGTGCTTCATATGAATTTTCAACCGCTTTTTGAGCAGTTTTAAATTTATTTCCACACCCATTTACCATAGCATCATATGCAAATTTTTCTCTGTCCCATCTTTTATCTCTATCCATTGCATAATATCTACCTTCAAGAGTAGCTATTTTGCCAACTCCAATTTCTTTTATTTTTTCTTCTAGTTCTTTAATATAATCGACAGCAGATGTAGGAGGTGTATCCCTTCCATCTAAAAAAGCATGAATATACACATTTTCAACTCCTTGCTCTTTTGCAAGACGTAAAAGAGCATATAAATGTGAATTATGTGAATGAACTCCTCCATCTGATAAAAGTCCCATTAAATGCAAAGAACTATTATTTTCTTTTACATTCTTTATTGCTTGTAAAAATTTTTCATTTTTATAAAACTTACCATCATTTATATCTTTAGTTATTCTAGTTAATTCTTGATATACAATTCTTCCTGCTCCTATATTTGTATGCCCTACTTCAGAATTTCCCATTTGCCCTTCTGGCAAGCCTACTGCAAGTCCACTAGTTGATATATATGTATTAGGATATTTTTCAATTAGTTTATCTATATTTGGAGTATTTGCCTGTTTAAAAGCATTCCCTTGAATTTCATCATTAAGGCCTACTCCATCTAATATCATTAATATGTATTGCCTATTACCGTGCATATTTCCATCTCCTTAATTTTAGTATTTGTAATTATACCACTTTTATTAATAATTTACAATAGCAACAAAATCATTTTTTAAACTTGCTCCTCCTACTAATGCACCATCTATATCTTCCATATCAAGAATTTCTTTTGCATTAGTTGGCTTTACACTTCCTCCATAAAGTATCCTTATACTTTGTGCTATTTTACTTCCATATTTTTCTTCTATTTTACTACGTATAAAACTACACATTTTATTTGCATCTTCAGCACTTGCTGTTTTTCCAGTTCCTATTGCCCATATTGGCTCATATGCTATTAATATATTTCTTTCCATATCTTCTTTTGAAATGCCATCTATACTATTTGAAAGCTCGTTTGAAATAACATCATACATTTTATTGCTTTCTCTTTCTTCTAAAGTTTCTCCTACACATATTATAGGTTTTATATTATTCTCCAATAATTTTTTTGCTTTTTTATTAACTATTTCATCTGTTTCATTAAATATTGTTCTTCTTTCACTATGACCTATTATACAATAATCTACAAAAGATGATACAAGCATAGGTGCAGAAGTTTCTCCTGTATATGCTCCTTTATCTTCCCAAGATACATTTTGAGCTCCTAATTTTATATTTGTTCCTTCTAGAATATTAGATATATTATACAAAGAAACAAAATTTGGACATATTACTACATCTACAAAATCAACATTTATTTTATCTTTTATACTACTAACAAAATCTTCAGCTTCTGTTATTGTATAATTCATTTTCCAATTTCCAATAATAATTTTTTTTCTCATAAAACCAACTCCTATTTATATTATATTTTAACACTAAAAAATATTAAATTCAACTTTAATATAAAAAATAATGTATATAATTAATGTTTACTTAATTACTAAATATAATAAAATCGGGATTAAAAAAAACTAAATCCCAATTTTTTTATAAATTTATTATATTTTTTATTTTAAGATAAAATGAATTTTTTTATTAAATAATTATTAATATATTTTGTTTTTAACTAAATAATATCATAAAATCTAATCTTTTAAAATTTCTTCTTTCTTTAGCCCTGTTATCTTTGCTACTCTTTCTATATCTATTCCATCTTCTACCATTTTTTTTGCTACTTCTTTTATTCCTATAATTTTACCTTGTATTTTTCCTTCCTTTTTTCCTTCTATTTTTCCTTCTATCTTTCCTTCTTTTCTTCCTTCTAATTTTCCTTTTTGTGTTGCATATTCTATTGCTGAATTTCTATCTATTTCCCATTTTTCTAGTAACTCTTTTATCCTTATTTTTTCTTCTTTGCCTGTTAAATATTCTTCTTCATATGCTTTTCTTACTTTTTCATTCACTCTCATTACTTCATCTATATCCTTTCTTTATCAATAATAAAATAAAAATATACTTTTATTTTATTATTTCCTCTTTCTTTAGCCCTGTTATCTTTGCTACTCTTTCTATATCTATTCCATCTTCTACCATTTTTTTTGCTACTTCTTTTATTCCTATAATTTTACCTTGTATTTTTCCTTCTATCTTTCCTTCTATCTTTCCTTCTTTTCTTCCTTCTATTTTTCCTTCTATCTTTCCTTCTTTTCTTCCTTCTTTTCTTCCTTCTAATTTTCCTTTTTGTGTTGCATATTCTATTGCTGAATTTCTATCTATTTCCCATTTTTCTAGCAACTCTTTTATCCTTACTTTTTCTTCTTTGCCTGTTAAATATTCTTCTTCTTCATATGCTCTTCTTACTTTTTCATTTATTCTCATTACTTCATCTATCCTTTCTTTTTCTCTACCATCTATATATAGCAACCATTGTTCTTCTTTATTTCTTATATCTTTTTTCTTTTTTTCTCTATATTTTGGTAATTCTATATAATGATGTTTTATTACATTATTTATTTCAAGCCCCTTATTATCTTTTAATACTGTTACTGTTTCATTATGATATTTTTCTCCTTCTATATATTTAAAATCTAATATATTTATCATTATTATTTCTGGTATTTCATTATACGTACTCTTTGTATCTATACTTCTTGACATTAATTTTCCTGCATAAAATGAACTTCTTTTTTCCATGTTACCTTCATTTCTTAATTGCAGCTCTATATTTATTATCTTTTTATTTCCTACTTTTACTTTTACATCCAATCTTCCACTTTTGTTTTTCTTTGTTAACTTTTCTAATTCTACCTCCTTTTCCACACTTATTTTTTCCGTTATCTTTTCTCCTAAAATTCCCTCTAAAAAATCTTTTATTATATCTATATTTTTATTTGTTCCAAATATATTTTTGAATACAAAATCATTTTTTACGCCACTTATTATATCTATCACTCCCTTTTATTATACTTTATATATTGCTATTTGTCAACAAAAACAACTTAATATGTTTGTTTTTTTACTACTAGAAAATTTAAGAACAAGAATAAAATTTAATTTGAAATAAAAAATCAAAATTATATTCACAAAAAAGTAGACTAAAACAGTTAAGAAAAAACAGATTAAAAAAATTAAGAAAACTAAAATAAATATATCACATATATTTTTAAAACACAATATTTTTTATTAATATTACAAAACCTTACATTTTTCTACATAAATGTTAATTATTATAATAAAATGTAGATATCTTACATAAATAAATTGCAAAAGTACATTTTATATTGGCATTAACATACAAAAAACAACCCAATATTTTTTATGTGAGTTGTTTTTTATTTATTAATATTTGCTTTTTTTTATAAATATAAAAAGTAAAAAATTAATTATTAGCATATAATTTATCTTTTACTTAGCAATCTATATACACAATACAAAGTTTCTGATAAATTTATATATTCTGGTGTAAATGTATTAATTATTGTTTTTTATATATCCAATATAGCTCTATATTTAGTAAATATAAAATCATCAGAAGTAAATCTTAATCCTGTAATATATATCAGTAAATAGTTTAAAATCTACTTTCATACATTGCTTTTATTTTTTCATGAAGCTAATGCAATAGTTTCAGATTGCCCTTTGACAAGTTGATGAATTACTTAATTCGAATAAAGTTACTATTATATTTGCAATTCTTTCTTTATCATAATTAAATTTTAATATTTCCTGATCAAGTTAAAAATTTTCATAATTTAATCAATTTTTTCTAATTTTTTATTATATTATCTTTAATATCTTCATCATTTACCCAACTTGGTTCAATCTTAGAATTAGAAAATTTAAACTTTAACTTTCCTTTATCATCAATACTCCAATTACCATTCCAAAAGTTAGGATAATTTATATTAAATGAAGAAAAATCTCTATTATTTAATTTATTATTAACATCATCAACAAGATTCTTAAATGAATTTTCATCTTTTGTAGAATTATTAATAATATATATAACTACTGCATTTTGAATATCATTATAACTATCTAAAAATTTATTTTTACTATCATTGTTATTATATAATTCTGATATTTGTTTATAATGTTTATTCGCATTTAATTTACTTATATCAGTTGCATCATTTATATCTATTTTTTTATTTAAAGATAATGCAATAATAACAACACAAATAAGTATAACAAATACAGATATAAATAATAAAAATCTTTTTCTATTTAACGTATATGTTTTGTTTTTATTTTCACTTTTTTTATTTGCCATTAACATCAATCCTTATTTATTATCCAAAGCTTCTATGCCTGGTAATTTTTTACCTTCCATAAGTTCAAGCGAAGCTCCTCCACCAGTTGATACATGAGTCATATTTTCTTCAAGTCCAAACTTTTCAACAGCAGCGACACTATCTCCTCCACCAATAATAGTTATTGCATTTGATTTTGCCATTGCCTCTGCAATTTTTTTAGTACCATTTGCGAACTCTTCTACTTCAAACATACCCACTGGACCGTTCCAAACTACAGTAGCAGCATTTTGTATTTTATCTACATACATATCCACTGTTTTAAAACCAATATCAAGTCCCATCATATCATCATTTACATTTTGATCTTCTGTAAGTATTGCATCATATATTCCAGATGTATCTTTACTTTGTATATGATCGATTGGAAGTAAAAACTCTATATTTTTTTCTTTTGCCTTGTTCATTATTTCTTTTGCTACTTCTAATTTATCATCTTCTACTAAAGATTTTCCTATATTATACCCTTGTGCTTTAAGAAAAGTAAATGACATAGCGCCACCAATTAACATTGTATCTACTTTGTCTAATAAATTAGTTAAAACAGCAATTTTTGTTGAGACCTTAGATCCACCAATAATTGCTACTAATGGCCTTTTTGGGTCGTTTATACTATTATCAAAAGCATTTATTTCTTTTTCTATTAAAAATCCACAAACAGATGGTAAATAATGTGTTACACCCTCTGTTGAAGCATGTGCTCTATGTGCAGTACCAAAAGCATCATTTACAAAAATTTCCGCAAAACTAGCTAGTTTTTTAGAAAATTCAGGATCATTTTTCTCTTCTTCTTCATACATTCTTGTGTTTTCAAGTAAAACTACGTCTCCATCATTTAAGTTATCTATTATATTTTGTGTTTCATCAGAATATATATCTTTTAAAAGTGGCACATACTTTTCTAAAAACTCAGAAAGTTTTTTGGCAACTGGCCTAAGACTTTTATTTTGTCCAGTTTTTCCAATATGTGAACAAAGTATAGTTTTAGCTCCTGCTCCTATTAAATAATT
This sequence comes from uncultured Clostridia bacterium, assembly GCA_947630145.1. GTDB lineage: Bacteria > Bacillota > Clostridia > TANB77 > CAG-465 > CAG-465. Next base: position 10,203 of record CANRGL010000006.1, read on the forward strand.
AATAGTTTTTAGTGATTCTTTTATTCTTTTATCACTTGTTATAACATTAGGATTATCTTTATCTAATGGAACATTAAAATCACATCTTACTAAAACTTTTTTCCCACTTACACTAATATCTCTTATTGTTTTTTTATTTAACATATTTTCACTCCTTTTACTATTTAAATATATTTTATCATATTTAAATAATCAATACAATATTTTACTTTATTTTTTATATTACCTATCATCATAATCGTATAATTTGTTATATTGATTATTTTGCATTTTGTATTATTACATCTCCATCACTAAGTGTTTTATATTTTATTTTGTTTTTTTCAAGTTCTATTATAACATCATCAATTTTCTTGCTTTCTTCGTGATTAGATTTATAATGAGGTATAAAAACATAATCAATTAAATTGAGTCCTTCATATATTATAGTTTTATTATTATATGGATTAATAGTTTCATCTACTAAATCTAAACATTTTAATGTTGGTGATAATACACAACTTCCTGCACTATATCCTATATATAAATATCCTTCTTTTTTAGATATTTCTTTTATATATTCATCAAATCCACTTAATTTCATAGCTTGTCTTAATACAAAAACATTTCCACCAATAACACAAAATGTATGATAATCTTTTAATAATTTTTTTAAATTTTCTTTCCTATTAAAATATTCTTTAAGAGATACTACTTCTACTTTAAAGCCTATTTTTTCAAGTAGTTCTATATCTTCTTTAATTTTTTGCTTTTCTACATCATCTTCTTTTTTTGCATCCTTTGCACTTGTTATTAAGATAATACGGTTATCATTTTTTTCTATCCACTTTTTTAAAAAGTATATCTTATTTCCAAATTTATATGATGATAAATATAATTTCATATTGCTTTCTCCTATATCTTTTTTACAAATTAACACTAAAACTTGCTAAATTTTAGTAATATATTATATTATAAATATTATTAATTGAAAATTAATGGCTAGCTTAAAAAAGCTAGCCTAAAATATTATTTATGATCTACATTATACATATGTGTAATTAAGTCTACTACTTTATTTGAATAACCCCATTCATTATCATACCAAGATACTAATTTTACAAAATTATCACTTAATGCTATTCCTGCCTTTACATCAAATATAGAAGTATGAGGATCAGATATAAAGTCTGAAGACACAACATCTTCATCTGTCCAAGACATTATTCCTTTTAACTCATTATCACATGCTTTTTTTATAGCTTCGACTATATTTTCATATGTTGCTCCTTTTTCTAATCTACAAGTAAGATCAACAACAGATACATCTAAAGTTGGTACTCTAAATGACATACCAGTAAGTTTGCCATTAAGTGATGGTATAACTTTACCAACAGCTTTTGCAGCACCAGTAGATGAAGGTATTATATTATATGTAGCTGCTCTTCCACCTCTCCAATCTTTTTTAGATGGGCCATCAACAGTTTTTTGAGTTGCAGTAACAGAATGTACTGTTGTCATTAATCCTTCAACAATTCCAAAATTATCATTTATAACTTTGGCAAGTGGTGCTAAACAGTTTGTTGTACAAGAAGCATTTGATACTATATCCATATCAGAAGTATATTCATCATTATTTACACCCATAACAAACATTTTAGCGTCTTTAGATGGTGCTGATATAACAACTTTTTTTGCTCCACCTTTTAAATGAGCTGATGCTTTTTCTGTAGTTGTAAAAACACCAGATGATTCTACAACATATTCTGCTCCAACTTCTCCCCATGGGATTTCTGATGGTTCCATACAGTTAAATACTTTTACAGTTTTTCCATTTATTACTAAATCATTACCTTCTATTTTTATATCTGCATTATACTTGCCATGAATAGTATCATATGTTAGCATATATTTCATATACTCAACATCTATAAAAGGATCATTTACAGCAACAACATCTACTTCATCCCTTTCTAAAGATACTCTCATAACTAATCTTCCAATTCTACCGAATCCATTAATTCCAACTTTTATCATATACTTATTCCTCCTTAATACATACCTATATTTTATATCAATAACATTCTATTTGCAATAGTTTTTTTTAATGTTTATATAATTTTCATCGCAAATTTTGATAAAGAAGCTAAATAGTTTACTAAAAACAACATATATGTGCTGTATCATTAATAAAAATAATTTGCTCAGCTAAATTAGGTTCATCCCAATCTTTATCTTTAAAATAATTACTAATATTTGTATCACAATCTTTCTCATCTATCTTATTAAATTTTCTACTAGATAATACTTTTATACTATATATATCACTCCAATATCCATAATATATTGGATTTGTATATGTACTAGATAAAAGATCATATACTTTCCAATAACTATAATTTATACTTTTATCTTCATAAAAACATATATTGTTTATTTTTGTATTATTTTGATTTTCATAATTTTTAATATAATCTACTATATTATTTACAGCTTCTATATTTTGCTTAGTTGAATAAATATTTTTGTATTGCAATATAACGACAATACAAATATTAAATATCAATATTAATGAAACAATTATTATATTTAAATTATATCTATTATTGTACTTAATATTATTTTCTCTTATACTAATTAGATATATTTCAAGAATAGAATAAACTACTACAAAACTAAAAAACATCCTTGGTGTGAGCGTAACAGAATTATTAAACAAAAATATACTAAAAGAAATTATAGCTAAAATTAGTATATATATTATATTTAATAAATAATTTTTAAAGTTATTATTGTATAAAATTTTAATGTTTATAAAAAGTTCAATAAAAAATATCACAAGGCTCACCATATATATAAATATACAAGTAAATGAAAAAAACTTATCTACATTTCCAAATATTGAGTTAAATAACCTAGGATCAAGATGTGGTAAAAATTTATTACATATTGTACATATTATATAATTTATTCCTTGTACAAATAGATATATAAACATTATACTTACTACTTTTTTTAATACATCTTTTATTTTAGCATCTTTATTTTTAATTAGATAAATGCATAAAGAAAATGGTACAAAAAATGCCGTTACTCCTTGATAACAAAAACTTGATATTAACAATAATATTATTATCAATATATATTTAAATTTTAGTTTTTTATATAGTAATAATGTAGAAATTATTGTAAGTAAAAATCCAAATATTATTATATAGTTTTCTATAAATAACATGTATTCACACATAGATACATTAATACATATAGTAAGTGTCAGAATCATTAAAAATATTTTCTGTTTAAAATTTTTATTTTTTAAATTTGATAAAACTTGATTATATATTAAAAATCCAGATATTGAAAGAAAAATTATACTTATAAACAGATTAATTCTATATGCTATTATATAATCAGAAATACTGTCTATATTAATATTAAATAATTTTAAAATATAAAAATATAATGCTTGTACTGGTCTAGATTCAATTAATTTTAAATTAATCATATATTCATTGCTATTATCAATTATTCTATATGCATCACTTACTAAATGAAACTTAAAAAATAAAATATATGATAATAATATAGCTAAAAATATAATTAAAAATGTATAAATTTTCTTTTTCATATATTACTCCTATATATACTTGATTTTAATATAAAAATTATATATTAAATATATTTAATTTGTCAACTTGTGTTGAAAAAAAGATATTTTAAATATATAATTTTAAATGAGGTAATATGATGAAAAATTTAAAACGGTAAACTGAAAAGTAATTTATTTATTATAATAATCATCAATATATTTATATTATTAATTTCTTTAGCATTTAATATTATTTTGTACGAAGAAATAGATGATTTTATGATAGAAGATATTTTGGCTGGATATTCTAGTAGTCCTAGCCCTTATACAATATACATTAATTACATACTGTCATATATATTAATGTTATTTTTTAAAATTATACCAAGTATTAATTGGTTTGCAATATCTCTTTTATTTTTTGAATTTATTTCTTTTAGTGTTATTGGAAAAAATATTCTAAAAGTATTTAATAAAAAAATGGGTATTATAATATATTTAGGTATTTGCATTTTATTTTATATACCTTTACAAGTAATGTTATCTTATACATCTGTTGCAGGTATCCTTGTAATTTCTGCTATGACAGAATACATAGCTTTTTTAATAAAAAAAGAAAAAATAACAAAAAAAAGTGTTCTTTTAATATTATTTTTATTAATAAATTCGTTTATGCTAAGAGCTAATATAATCATTGCATATTTTGGCTTTATGTTAATATTATTAATTTTATTAATTATTAATAAAAACAAAAATACAAAGATGATATTTATTACTAATATTATATATGCATTTATAATAATTTTACTTTTTAGTTTAAACAGTTATATGTATAAAACAAGTACAATATATAGCAATCATACAGAATATAACAAATATCGCTCTATACTTCATGATTTTGTAAAAATAGACCCTGATAAAGATAGTGATATATTAAAAAAGGTAGATTTAAATAAAAATGATATAGACTTGTTTTATAACATATGTAATTCAGATGAAAAAGTGTTTTCTACAAATACGTTAAAGACTCTCTTAAATCAAAAATTATCTAAAGATTCATATTTTTGTATATTTGATTATAATGTATTAGATACTATTAAATATGTATTCTCACAATGGATTTTCGTATATCTTCCTGTTGTTCTAACTCTATTATTACTATTTTTTATTTTAATTTTTAATAGTAAAAAAAATAGGATCACTAATTTTTTAATAGTGCTAATGGTTATACTTATGCATATGTTCTTTGTGTCAATTGATAAATCTGTATTTAGAGTAAATATACTATTATACTTATTTGGTATTTTAGCTTTAATATTTATTAATTTTAATTATATTTTAAATGATATGCTAAATGCAAAAAAAAGTTATAATATTTTATTTATAATATTATTAATTTTAATAGTTGCATATAATTTTTGTTTTATATTAGAAAATAGAATTAAAACAAGAGATTCGTTTAAAAAGGTTTATGAAGAATTATTTTCATATACTAGCTTAAATGAAAATAATGTATATATTTCAACTACAAAAGCATTGCAATATAGATTTTTTAATTTTAATACATTAACTACAAAAGATAAGTATATATTCTCAAATATAAAATGTTTAGGATCTTGGGACTTCTTAGATGAAAGATATTTAAATTTTATGGATAAATATAACCTAGACTCTTTATATTTAAGCTTAATAAAAAATGAAAACTTCTATCTTATTTCTGATAATTCTAAAGGAAGATTAGAAAATGTAGAAAGTATAGTTAATTTTTTAAATAGTCATTATGAAGATAAAAAAATTTATTATGATGAAGTAAAAGACTTTGATAATTTAATACAAATATACAAACTATATATTTCAAATTAAGTTGCTATTTTAAAAAAGAAAAAAACAATAAATTTTTATATAATTTCTAATAAGTATCAAAAACTGTATAAATAAAAGAGTTCTTAATAGAAAAGCAGGTGCTACTCAAAATAAATATAGCACCTGTTTTTATTATTCAACTATCATATTAGAATTAAACTTCATATCTATGTTTAATTTAGACTCATCTGTTTTCTTATCACCTGGTTTTAAAATGTCTAATTCTTTTACAACAGCTTTATATTTTTTTGTCTCAGCATCAAGTTCAAATACACTTATGCTTTTAGTTAGATCTTCATCTAAATGTTTTAATTCTGTAGTAAAATATATATCTTCATCTTTAAAAACGTTACTTACTTTTTTTATAATTCTAAACATTTCGGCTGTGTGTTGTATATCTTCTCCAACATAAATTATTTTTGGAAGATTATAAAATCCTGCATCGTTTTTGGTAAAGTTTTCAAAGAAGTCTGAGAAAAGTTGTACTTTTTCAGCAAACATATTTTTCCAATCTTCATTTCTTCTTACAACTTCAAAAACAAAATTTTCTTCATCTGTTCCATTCTTTAAAGTAACTAAACCACCAGTAGGTTTAAACTTTACATTATATTTTTTAGAGTATAATAGTAAGTTTGGATTAGTACTTTTAAATGCAGCAACTTTTTGCATATATGCAATTATTATTTGGTTACCTGCTAATTTTCTTTTTACAGAATATGCTGGTTTAGTATTATCAGTTGGTTGCCATGCAGTAGGTATATTTCTTTGTTTTAGTATATATGTTGCTATTTTATCCATTGCATAAACTCTATATGAACTTTTTCCAGATGTACTTTGAAAATAATATCTAGAAATTACTTTAGACTTAGTCAAATCTTCAAGCCATTTTGCAACTCTAGTTTGTTTTTTATCTTCTTCAATATCATCAATTTTTCCTCTTAAATCTAATATTTGAGTACATTGTCTAGATGTTATAAATCCAAATTCATTAACAACTTCTAAAGCTTTTATATGAGATTCATTTATATATCCCATATCCATTTTAAATACCACCTGATTTATTGATGCAAATCCCTCTTTACCATCAAATACTTTTACTTCATTTTCTCTTACAGCAAAAGGTGATACGGCAGTCTTTACTTCTTTATCATTTACCATATTTCATCTCTCCTTAAATTTAATTTAAAATTTAACATTTAATAGTTATAATTTAATTAAATAAATATAACCAAAACAAGATAAATAAAGTATTAATTTACTTACCCACACATATATTATACAACAAAAAAGTTTACTTGGCAATACACCAAATAAACTTTTAATAACATTAAGTATTAATTTATATACATAACCATCCTTGTTCCAATATCTTCAGTTAAATATGAAGGTGACATGCTATTTATATCAATAATAGAAGTTTTTTTAGTATAATCTCCTCCTCGTGTAAGTCTTAACCCTGTATCAGCACCTGTTTGTGTCCATTCACTAACATTTCCTAGCATATCATAAATATTATTAAAACAATATTCTTTGTTTGAACCAGTTGGTATCTTATAATTAGCAAAGTTTCCTTTTTTATAATCATTATTAGCTATATCAATAGCATTTTTGTCATTTTTTAATATCCACCTTGCTGTTGCATCCCATTGACAACCCCATATTATCTCTGTTGATATATCTTCTCTATCATACATTTCCTTTATTTTTTTATACATATTAAACCATGAATCATTTGAGATATTAGTTTGATTATACTTCGAAACTACTTTCTTATTTTCATCATCTTTAATATATAACTCTCCTACTTCATATCTACTAATATAAAATCCAGAATTTTTTATAACACTTTGTATCATATTATTAAAAGACTTTTGATATAAATCTCCTCTTGAATTTTCTAGAAGCTCATCTAAGTCTCCATATATAGGATCATCTAAGATAATTGGTTCTTTATATTTCTGATCACTTAACATAGGAGTATATGTCTTAGTTTTTATATTAAAATTATATAATATTCCTTTATAATTTTCTCCATCTTTATACGCAATAGGATATTTATTTTCTTTTACCATATTATTTACATCATCTATACTATTAGCAATAGGATTTTCTACAGGTACCCATACAAATTGATTACCTTCTAAATCTTTTAAAACATCATATGATGTTCCTTTTTTATAATCATGTTTACTATCAGATATAATAAAACCTGTATCTTTTGTACCTCCAACAAAATAAAAGCCATCTGGTATAGGAATAGTAGAATCAATTTTTTTTGTTTCATTTTGCAAAGCATTTTTATTTAGAATAGTAACAATCCATAAAATTATACAAATTAAGAATACAAAAAATACAATCCAAATTATAGTTATTAAAGATATTCTTCTTTTTTCTCTTTTTTTAGTTTTATTATTTTTTCTTCTTTCTTCCATATATCCTCCATAAAATTATTAACCAATAATAATTAATTTGACTTTTTTCTTTTCTGGAATTATACGTTTAATACTTACTAGTACTTTTTGACCATATTCTAGTCCGTTTACGTGTTCTGCAAGTCCTACTACATTAGGTGCTATTTCAACAAATATTCCTGATTTTATTCTATTTCTAATAATACCATCTACAATATCGCCTTCTTTAAATTTTGATATATTATCCTCAAATGTTCCTAATACCTCTTTATATGAAAGCTCAATTCTACCAGTATCTCTATCAAATTTTTTTACTATAACATCTATCCTTTGACCTATATGAAGTGCATCACCTGCATTTTTTAATATTATATCTGATATATTCTCAAGTTTAAGTATTCCTGTAACGCCACCTCCAACATCAACAAAAGCAGCATATTCATTAGTACTTACAACTACACCTTTTAACTTCATGCCAGGCTTTAAATGCATATACATCCATTTTCTCACTTTTAGTTCTAATATTTTTTTAGAAGCAATTATTTCAATATTGTCATCTTCTTTTATTATATCTTTTATACATACATGCAAAACTTTACCTTTTTTATTAATTATATGTTTCTGATCTACTAGTCCATCATCTCCAACTACACTTGAAGCTTCATCTCTTGGTATTACAGCTTTTATATTATTTCCAATTTTACCAATCATATTTAAACTATCATCAATTTCAGTAACATATATATCAACAACTTGTTGATCTTTTTTTATTTGTTCTAATTGTTTTATAGAATATTTTCTTTTAGAGGGGGCTCTTTTATGAGCCCCATTTTTTATGTCATTTTCCATTTTATTCTCACCTATTTATATCTGTTTTATTAATTATTATAATCAAAGAATCTTACAGTATGACTCATACCAGGAACTGGAGATTCGTATACAAATTTTTGTTGTTCATGCCAACTAGATCTAAAGCCATCATGTGTATCATAATATACATATATACGATGTTGAATAGCTGAGCCTCCCTCATCAAATACATATTTTATAGCATTTTTTGCATTATCAGTAATTGTATTTGGAAGGGCGACAATATCACATTGATACAAATTAATTGAAAGCTCTTGTGGATCACTTACAATTTTATTAACTAAAGCATCTCTCATACATTGTGCTACTAAAACACTTCCATCATAGTCATTACCAAATTCCCTAGTTACTATTCTTTCAAGCAATGTCCTATCGCTATTGCTAAGCTTATACGTTGTACCTTTATAATTTTTATCAGCAGTATATCCTCCTTTTTCTGGTTTAATTAAAAACTCTCCACTTGAAGCGCCTGTACCTCCGTCTGTTGCTAATGATGGTATACCTTCATAGTGAATATATCCTAACCATGATCCAGGATTACTAGCCCAATATTTTGGTCCTGTCCAATCAGAATTATTAGCAAGACCACAAAGTCCAGAAACTCCTCCTCCACCATGGTCAACTACCATAAATTCGCTACCTTCTCCTTTTCCTACATATAATCCTACATGTCCATCTTGAAAAATAACATCTCCTGGTTGAATATTATTATCAATTCCTGAATGGTATTTAACTGTAACATTAGGTGCATCAGGTAAAGACTGATTGTTATAATAATCTCTAGCACTAGAAACAATAGAAGCTCCTCCATGTGATAAAGGATCTATATCAATTCCTGTATAGGTTTTATACATTGACCAAACAAAAGATGAACAATCAAGCCCTGCTGATCTTCCAATAGAAATATAATTATTTAATTCATCAATTGTACTAAATAAAAATCTTGCATTCGCAGTATGATTAGCTTCTCCTCCAGCTGCTCCCCAACAATAATGCCATATGCCAGTATTATTATTCATTTTTGCAAGTGATATAGCCTCTTCTACCATAGCATTTAGTCCTTCGCCAGAAGCATCACCTATACCATTTTTGTTATTTAAATAATTATTTTCAAATCCTAAAGTGTCACCATATGCCCATGGTAAAGTACCTTTTTCATCATATACTTGTTGAAACATATCTTTTAAATTCCAATACGAAAGATTAAGTTTTGATCTTGCATATCCAACGTAATCCATATATTCAGCGCCATCTCTTATATATCTTTTGTATATTTCAGGATTTGAATTCATAAAATCTATTCTATTTAATCCATCAGTTTTCTCTATATCCCTATAATATTTACCATCTGCAGTATCACATACTGTTGAAGAACTATTACTAGAATTCCCACTCAACTCAATATTAGAATCCGAAATTAAAATTTGAGGGCTCTTAGATTTATCAAGCCATTTTAATATTTCTATCATTTTTTCAGTAGGAACAGCTACACATCCAGCAGTTGCATTATTACCACAATGTAAAAATATGGCTGAACCTTTTCCTTTTTTAACAGGATTCATATTATAGTTTATTACTACACCATAATCATATGAACCTGGATAATCAATTAAATGTTCTGCTGATGACCATCTACCATTTGATTCCTCTTCAACCCACTGATTATAATATTCAGAATTAGAATCGTCAACAAAATTACTTAAATTTGTTACATTTCTATACTCATAAGTTACTCCTGAAGGTTTAGATTTAATTCCAAATCCAGTACCCAAATCATATAATCCTTGAGGAGTCGCTCTACCTCCTTCTTCCATATCATCTTTATTAACAGTACCATTTGATCCAACAAAACCACTAGTAGAAATTTTTTCTTCCCAATTACTTCCATTTTTTTCGTAACATTTAACAGTAGCATTACTTCCAGAATTTTCAACAGTTATTACTTGATTACCTTTTACTGAAGATAAATTAATACTGCTACTAGAACTAGAACTTGAACTTGAACCTGAAGTAGCCTCAGAGTTAGAATTTGAATTTGAGCTTCCCATTTTACCTTTTACTAATATATATCCATGATCAGTTTGTGCATCATCATACATTGCTGAAAGAATAGTATCTAAATCTGATGTTTGTTTCCCAGAACCAACAGAATTAGCAATTACTACTTGTCCACCTTCATAACCAAGTAAAACTATGTAATGTGCGCTACTTGTCCCAAAAGGTCTTGCTGTTGCGCCCTTTACTTGAATTATAACTGGATTACCTGCTTTTAAATTTGCATCAATTTCTGGTTTAGATTCGGCCTTTATAGCTTGTCTTTCTGCGGTTGTTCCGTTATGAGCAACACTATTTGGACCTCCACTACATCCTCTTACATTCCATGTTTTTGATGTACATTCTATTCCAAATACATTCCTCAAGTCAGCAGCATAATCTTCAATCATCTTTGCACCTGTCCAATTAGTCCTATTACCTACCTCTAGAGGAGTAAGCCTTTGATTAGTAATACCATTAATTACAGCGGTTATAGAGCAAAGGCCACAACCAGCTACAGCAATACTACTACCTCCATGCATAGTAGTTCCAAAATTATTTTGGTTATATACAGGATATGTTTTTCCATTAATTTTTATTTCAGTAGCAGCTTGAGAATTAACAACTCCACTACCGCCACCAACAGAAGAACTTATATATCCATTTCCACAAATATCAGTAGGAGCCACTTTTTGTTTTCTATCATCTGATTGATTATATGCTACTAAATCATCTATTGTATATTTACTTTTTTCTGAACCTGTTTGACTTAATTTATCTCTCCAAATTCTTGTTACTGTATGCGTTAAGCCATTACCATAAGTTATATAACTTGGTAATTCTATTTTGTAGTGATATTCCCTTGTTCTTTCACCTACAGTACCACTACCTGCAGTTATTTTAGCATTTGCAATTGGTCCATAAGATAATATTGCTTCCTTGTTAGCAAATGTTCCTTGATGTTCTACTACTCCTGAAAGGCTTGTATATTTATTTCCTTCCCTCTCATCACTTTTCGTATACTCAGAATCAACTGTATGTTCAGAATCAGCATTTATTCTTTTTTCAACATCACTATCTAAATATACTTGATAATTAAATGAGTTTATAATTTTTATATCAAATGTTTCAGCTCTTTCCATATAATATGTATTTCTAGTAGTAGTATCATCGCTAACAAGCTTTTCTTTCATAGGATCTTTTTTGCCTTCTGCAAATCCTGTATCAGTTGAAGTGTCTATATGTTCTATCTTCTCGACAATAAAATCACGATTATTTAAACTGTTATTACTTATCATAGCATGCCAATCACCATTATTATCTTTATATTCTATTATTACAAAATCATTTAAAATATCATGTTGTGTGTATTTGTTATATGTTTGATATTCTGTTACTACTTGTCTTTCTTGTAATACATACCAATTTACAACTATATTACTATATGCTTCTTTAATTATATTGTATGAAAATTCAGGTGTTCTACTAGCATCTTCACCAGTACCAGCGACAATAGATGATGTATTCATAGTAAGTGGTATATACCACGTTTGTAAGTATGGTAAAGTCATTTGAATAAATTTATCAATTTTTGTATTTTCATCATCTTTAGGAAATTTAAGTCCTAGTTCCTTATCATCTTGTAATTCATCATCTTTTGCATCTCTACCAGATGATTCATTATGAGTATATTTTTTCCATTTAATATAATTAAAATTATATTTTTCTGTCATAAGTATATGTTTATATGCTGGCAATTTATCTTCAATATTTACAATTCTTTTTTCTTTTTCTTCATCATTTAAATCCTTAGTACCTAATTCTTCTTGCATAATCTCTAATGTTTTAGAATCTGCATTACTTTGGTTTATAAATTTATCATACATTGCATTTACTTCTGTAATTTTAAGTTTTAACAAACTTTTCTTATCTTTATATAATTCTTCAGTTTCTTCATCAAGTTCTTCGGATTCAAAATAATCAGAAACACTATTACTAACTACAGTTGTCTCTTCTTTTATTGAACCCATCATAACTAATGCAACTATAATAACAATAATAACAATTACAACAAGTACAATAATTTTAATATGAATAGGAAGAACAGACCATATTGCCTTAATTCCTCTACCAATTGCTTCTTTTATATTATGAAGAAGTTCTCTTCCCTTTTGTTTTGCAGCATCTTTTATTCCTCCAGAAGGGTTTACATCAGCATCAGTAGAAGGTTCCATATTTAGTTTATTATTACTTTTATTATTTTGATTATCGTCCATATATACCTCCTACTATTTTAAATTTATAGTTATTTGTTTCTTTTCATTATCAACTTTTACATTATTAATAATTAAACTTTTTACATTTTGTATGTAATCACTTCCTATAGGAAAAAAGAATTCTTTATTAAATGTACTGTTTGGAGGTAATATATCATCTACTGAAGATATAACTGCAGCTCCCATTTTAATTCTTGTATCATCATCTAATAATAATACTACATTATCAATACTATTAAAATTATATTCTACTGTTTTATCTCCTGTATTTGTAACAGTAAGTTTATATGTTAATCCATTTTCCCTAATTGCAGATATTTCTACATCATATTTAACTTCATCAAAAGTATTACTTGAAAAATTTTTATCCCCTACTGGTAATTTATCTTGTTCAAAAGTTACTGTATAATCATATGGTTTATTCTCTAATACATTTACATATTTTTTATATCCTCCATAAGTCAAATACTCTATTCTATATATAATAACTCCATTATTTTGTTTTGTTACAGTATTGCCTTCAAATATTGGATTTTTAGATATAAATTTATTAGTATCCATAAATTCTTTAAAATTACTTTCATTAAGATTGTTTTCTTGTAAATAACTAGGATCAACTTTTTTAAATAGTTCTGCCGAATTATCAGAATTTAAAAGAAATTTAAGTTTAGACATATAAATACTTACACATTTACTTTCACCATCTGTAACAGCTGTATATTTTTTTATTTTTTCTGCTTTTGTACTTCCTTTTGGCCACCAAATAAATAACAAAACAATAACAGAAGCAATAGCAAAAACTACTATAAACAAAATAGTATAATTAAAACCTTTTTTATTTACATCTTCCATATGCTATGCCTCCTTTATTCAATATAAAATATGCTATAAATACCTTGATCAGCATCTAATATTATACCAATATATGCACTAGATGCCTTGTCCACAGTATTTAGCTCGCAAATATACGCATTTTCATAATTATTTAATTTATATATCTTTTTTATAATATTCTCAGTATTTAAAACATATCCGTTTTCATTTTTAGTAACCATCTTTGACATCATATTTTTTGATATTTCCATATACTTATTTTTTCCAAGAAATTTTTTATAATCACTATCTAATACTTTATAATACTCTTCAAGTGAATATCCAGTATATTTATATTCTATAAGAGCGCTAGTATCTAATTTTTCAACTGTTTGATATGAATCTAAAAAATCAATTATTATATTATTTAAAGTCCAATACGTATTTCTATCTTTATCTTGTTTAGATTCAATTATAAAACTATATACATTTTTATTCTTATAATCTATAACTTCATTGCCAAATCTAAGTTTCATTAAAGTACTTGCAATTACTACTAATAATATAAGTATTATTAATAAAAAGATTAACTTTTGTTTTGAATTTAATCTTTCAAAATCTACTAATTTCATAATATAATACTATATATACTATATTGCCATTTGCAATATAGTATATATTTCCTCCTTATTAACTATTTTTAAAAGTTTGATCAAGTTTTTGATTAACAGCCTTTATTCTCTTTGCTTGTCTACCTCTATTTTCATTATTCATTTTTAATCTTTTTTCCATATCTGTTAATTGTTTATCTAAATTATCATTTGTTTTTGATACTGCTCTCATATTAGCTGCTGTATTTGCTACAGCTTTAGTTAAGTTTTCACCTACAGCATCTCCTACACCCATTCCATAAGCTGCACCTTTAAACATTTGATCTGTATCTCCCATAGCAAGTCCAGACATAGCTCCTGCTGAAAAACCAAACATTCCACCTGCAGTAGCACCCAATGTTTCTACAAGTCCTGATGCCGCATCCGTTAATCCTTTTCTCCTTTTTTCTTTAGCTTTTGAAATTTCATCATCATACATATCCATTATTTTTAAATATTCATCAAATTGCTTATCATTAGAAAGTCTAGGGTTGTTTTGGGCATTTGGTGTATGAGAAGAATTAGAAGGTGCGGGACTTGGAACAGGAGGATTAACCTCAGGTTCTCCTTGATTATCATTTGAATCTGGATTTTGTGGTTGTTGATTATTTACTCCACCTGTTGCACCAAAATCAGGTATTCCTCTTCTATTAAGCCTTTGAAATTTATTTGCCTCTGCTTTTTTCTTATCTAAACGTGCTCCAAAAGTGGCACTACCTATACCTCCTAACATTTTAGGTACATTATTTAAAACTCTACCAGCAGCTTTTAATGCAAGCCATGAAGCCATCAAACCATGTGGTGGTTTATTCTGTAAAATTCCACTATCAAGTCCGAATATTCTCTTAGTTATAGCTTCCATTTTTGTTAAGGAAGTAAGTAAAATTATACATAATATTCCTAATGCTGAAACTGCATCGGTACTTGCAAATTTTCCTTTTGAAGGCTCTAAAAAAGTTAATATTATACTCATAGCTATAGCTAATAAAAATGCCTGTATAGTTTGTACAAAAACTAATGCACATAACTCTTTTAGCCAAACTGTAAAAGTTCCTTTTTGCATTAAAACTCCTCCTTATCCTTGCGCTGATTTCAAAAAGAAATCATATATTACTACTAACGGTCCAAACATTGATAACATTATAATATAAAATAACCTTTTAACATATGTTAAGAAATATATACAAGATTGAAAAACAAATATTGCATATAATAATGCCCCTGTAACAGATATTTTTGATGCTCTCCAACCTGTTATTTCTTCGGTACCATCGTCATTAGTCTTTGTATTATAAGTAAATGCAGCTTTTTTGAAGAAAGCACCTAAATTAGCAATAAGATCTATAGTATCACCTTTTCCTGAAATTCCTCGTGCAGCACTTATTATATAGCCATCACATTCCAATCTATAGTTTACAGTTGCATCAATCCACGATTGATCTACTTCCATCAATTGCTCTCTTGTCATATTATAAATTGTTGTCTTTTGCGAATTATAATCCACACCTAAAATACCAAGTATAAGATCAGCTAGTCCGAGCATTCCTTAATGCAAAACTAGCTGCCGATGACCAAAAATTAGGACTGATCATAAGATTTATTTTTCTTTCTGGATTTTTTTCCAATTCAATTTTTACTTCATCCCCATACATAGCAACATTTGAATTAAAAAGTAACACATCCTTAAGGTCATTTAAAAAGTCATCACTTTGCATATATTTTTCTTTGTCAAGCCATAATTTTGTATTAGTTGATTGATAATATCCATTATTTTTTAAATCATTTTCCGCTTGATCAATATTGTCTTTCATCCCTTTAGCATCAATTACATCCTTTTCTAATCTATACATTCCTATTTTATTGTTTTCAGCTTCTCCTGCCCAAAATCTAGCGAAGTTATCTTGCCACTCATCACTACTATCTGATATATACACCATTCTATTATATTGATATGATGAAGAAGACAATAAATTATTTGTTATTCCAATATTATTTTTGAAAAAATTTCTTCTTTCATCAGTAACATCATTAGCAGTGCTTAGAAAATTCTCTAATCTCTTTTCTGGATCTAAAGCTTGACTTAATGCTTGACTAAAATCAAGATTATCTAATCCTTTATCCTTAATAGTTTGAATTAAAATTCCACTAGCCATTCTTACTAACTGCTCATTTATCCAAAAAACAAATGCAAGTATATAATGCATACAAAATAACATAACAATACACGTTACCCAATTTACTATCGCTTGTTTATACTTTGCTTTTTCACTAGCAATAGAAGATATTGCAAGTCTTATTGCCATTATTCCAATGGCTACTCCTAAAAAGAGTACTGCCAAAGAAAATATTGTAGAATATACTTGCTTAACAACTTCACCTAAAATAGAAGGTGAAGATAATGAACCAAATAAAGAGTTAGAGGATGGATTTAAAAAGTTTATATCCAAAAATGCTATTCCATTAAATATTATTCTATCGGCCCAAGGAAATATTTCGTCTCCAGTTAATATTTTAAATACAGCTCCTACTAACCATTCAACAATTGACGCAACAGCATTAATACAAGATGCTAGTAAATCCAATAAAACATTACTCTTAATTTTTGATTCAAGAGAATCATTAACAACTCTTGAAGCTTTAGTATAATCAGGATTTGTTGCTGCAAATACATTTGTTAAACTAGTAAAAAGCATAACAATCATAGCCATACATATTATAATTTTACATGTTTTTTTCTTCATTTTATCACCTTTTTTAGAATTTATTTTAATCAATTCTTTTTTTGTTTAAATTTTCAACCACCTTATTTAGATTTGTTTCAACAAATTCAAATTCTCTTTGTGTAGGTTTTATAGCCATAATAGCTGAATCATATCCTATCTTTATTAATCCTTCTCCTCTTTGACAAGTAAGAAGGAAATTTTCTTCACCTTCACTAAGTTTAAATACTTCTTTTAAATATGATATTTCTGATTTATCTTGTGCTAAGAATAGCTTAGTATCGGCTGATGTTAAAACGACTTGTACATTTTTGTTTTCATAGAAGTCTTGGAATTTCTGTGATACAACTGTAAGTGAAACATTTCTTTTTCTAGCACGTCTAGACATTGTATTTAAGAAATCAACAGCTTCAGGATAAGGTAATAACATCCAAGCCTCATCAATAAGCACTCTTTTACTCTTTGCTCTACTTTTATCTTCACTGTTTTTCTTAACGTATTTTTCCCATATCCAAGATAGTAATATCTGTTGTGCAAGCGGTCTTGCAAATCTTTCTTCAAGTTCAGATATATTTATATTTATAAATGGACAATCTTCTTGTAAATCAAATGTTGATTGACCATCAAAATATGCCATCTGTCCATCAAACTTTTTACAAAACTGTTTCATAACTTTTATTAAATAATCATAATGATATTGATAAGTTTCATTCTCATTAGCTTCTGCCTTTTTCTCTAATCTTTCATACCAAGAAGAAACAGTAGGCATATCTTTTCTTTTTTTAGAACTATTTCCATCTTCCATATCTATTATTGTACCAGTATATAAAGAATTAGGATCACTTGTTATACCTTTATCTGTATATTCTTCAGCTACAATTTCTGCTATTATCTGTTTTGTAAGCTCATTTACTTCTTCTGATTTTGTAGCACCCCTTGCCATTGTAAGTAAGGCTTGAGTTACGTCTTCTACTTTATTTTCAACATTTAAAACATATCTTTCTTTACCTGTTATTTCATCTCTTACAATTTCTGTTTCAATATCAAAAATATTTATTATTGTATCACTCTTAGGACCTATATTTACATTAATTCCTCTTAATGCTTCAGCAACTACAACATATTCTCCTTCAGCATCAAGAACTAGATTTTCAACTCCCATAAGAATTGCAGATCTTGCCATTATTGTTTTTATTGTAACTGATTTACCAGCACCAGATTTTCCGAATATAATCATGTTATAATTTGTAAGTGTTGAACTAAAGTTATCAAATATTATAGGTAAACCTGTCTGTTTATTTATTCCAATAGGTACTCCCATATTATGTCCTGCCTCGGCATTAACAAAAGGAAATACTGTCGACATTGATCCTCTATCGAATGTATGCTTTCTACTAATTTTATTATTATTTAAAGGTAAATTAGATTGAAAAGCTTCTTCTTGAAGTGCCCATGCAGCTTTTAGTCCTAATAAATTTTTTGAAGCCTCCATTGCAAGAAGTTCAGACAATTTATCAAGTTCACTTTTGTTATATGCAAATAATGTACAAATAATAGTGGCGTCAAATAATTTGTTATATCCAGCAGCAATCTGATCTCTTAGTGCTTCTGCCTCTGCTTGTTTAGTTGACAAAACAGATTCCCTATTTATATCTCCTCTATCATGTGCAACATATCTTTCTGATTGTAATTCTACAATTTGTTTATTTAATTGGTTTTGAGATGTAGTTTCAGATATAGGAGTAATATACACAGAAGCATTTACATCACCAAATTCATATATACCAGATAAGAAATAAGGGAAAGTAGCTTGTCTTGGAATAGTAGTTAAATAAAAACTTCTTGCAAATCTAGATATTTTAGAAAATATTTCTAAATAATCATAATGAGATGCATCAACTCCTGAAGGTGCAAGCAGATCCTTTAAAGTAGACTTATTCATTTCTAAACTATTAGGTAAATTATCATTTGATTTTACAAGTTCATCTTGAGGTTGTTGTTCTACTACTTGACCTTTCTTTAATTTCTTTTTATTTTCTTTCTTTTCTTTGTTTTTTCCCATATATCAATTCCTCCATTATATAAACTATAATAATTAAACTATAGAATCGTCTTCAGAAGATCCTAATCTATCATCAAAATTTAAATTTTCTCTGTTAGTATTTACTTGATCATTGTTATATTCAAAATTAGTATTATCTATTTTTACTTTTTGAACTATAGGTTTTTCCTCTTGTTTTTCTATATTAACATCACTAGGTCTATCATCGCTTTGAATAGTAGTATCTTGAGCTAAATTTATATCAATATTATCTGTATTTGGCTTATCTTCTTGTTTACTAATATTAGTTTCATCAACTTGATTACTTTGAGTAGTTTGATTATTTACTTTGTCATTAAAATCAGAAGATACATTACCAAAATTATCATCTTTTTTATCAGAAATATTTATATTTTCAGTAACATTATCAACTTTATTATTTAACTCATATTCATTTGATTTACTAGAATCGTAATTTTGGTTTTCTTGCTCTTTACTTAAATTGTTCTTATTATTATTTGCTGCGTTATTAGCAGGCTCATCACTGCCAAGTCCTACATCAACTCCCAATGTTTCTGTTAAATCTTTATACTCTACGGCTGCTTTATCTAATATATCTTTTTTTGTTTTTCTAAATTCTTGAATTAATTTTTCGTTTGCTTTTTCTTTTATATCTATAGGAACATTTTCTCTTCTTACGACTTCACTTGCTTTTTTACTTATTCTTTCTTCAATATCTAATTGCCTTATTCTAGGAGATATATATTCTCCTTCTTTTATAGTTTCTTTTAAAGTTTCTAATGCTTTTATTTTTGCTTCATTATCAATTTCTTCTTCTAATTTCTTTTGCTTTTTAAGGAAAATATCTTCACTAGTAGAATATAATCTATAAAATCCTGAATCAAGTGCTTCTTTTACACTCATAAGTCCTTTATCATCTCTGTTATATGCAGTATATAATACATCAGCTATTTCATTTGAATTTAATATTCTTCCTGCAACTGAACATCCTGCAAGTCCGTTAATAATAGATTGTGCTCTTGTAACAAGCTCGTTATAACATATATTTCTTACTTCTTCTTTTGAGAATCTATCTAATGAATTTATTTCAGATGAATTGTATGATACTAAAACAAAAAATGTTCTTTGTAACAAGCTCTTATTTAAACTTATTCTTTCTACATAATTAACTATATCAGAGGCATATTCATAAACATTTAAAGTTTTATTTCTTTCTTTTTCAATATTTTTAATTTGTTCTTTTGTAGAATCAAAAGCTTCATTAATTCTATTATACTCTTGATTTACCTCTTCAAATTCTTCTCTTATTTTATCTATATGGTCTTTATATACTTTTATTGTACCTTTTAAATCTAGATTTTGCGCTTGCACATATAATTGAATTGGAGAAGTAAGTGTATTTAAAAAAGTAATAAATCCTTCTTCTACAGCTAATTGTTCAACATCAGACATAAGATCATAATTTATACCTTTACATTGTACCATCATTGTATACTTAGTACCGTTATTTTGTATAATCATATTATCACTTATTTCTTCAAATTCCATAAAATCAAAAATATCTTCTTTTCTCATTTCATGAGATTTTTCTTTTTTATCATCCTTCTTTGTATTAGTCGTATTTTTATCATCTAAGCCTTTCTCTTGTTTTTTTGTAATAACAAAAAATACGGCACCAAACACACCTAGTATAACTAACATTACAATTGGTAAACCTATAGACATTTTATTTTCCTCCTCTGTTTACGTTATATAAATATATTTTTTTTCTTTTTTTAAATGTAATAGCTCTTAATATAATTTCACTTAAATATTCTCCACCAGCTTTTCTAAATGGACCCATAAATTTGGAATCTGGTATTTTTAGAGCGCCAATAACATATCCAATACCTCCAAATATACCTGTTATTATAAGACCTGGAACTAGTGGAAAATTAGGTATAGCTAAACTTAATAAATACCATATTAATCCTCCAATAAGTCCAAAAGCCGCCGTAAAAGCAAAAGATTTCATCGTAAACACATATAATATTCTTCCTTCACCTTTTGCACTACGTGGCACAAAATATGATCTTCCCATATACTCAACCCCTCGTATCTATCTTTTATAACTTTATATTTTCATCAATCTGCAATAATTTGATTTATTGATTCTGATAAGAAATTAAGGAATGACACCGTAGCAAATGCTAAAATTATACCTATTACAAAATATGGCGATCTTGATTTAAGATCTGCTTTACCTGATGCTCCTGAAAAAATATATCTAACACCTACATATATAATTGCAAGTATAGAAGCAATATTTGCTGCAAACACAAAATAATTAAATAATCTGTTTACAAAATTACTATATTTGGTATCTCCAGCATCAGTAAAGATTAATCTTCCTCCAGGAACTAAAATATTACTTATACCTGTCCATCCAAAGAAAAATATACAAGCAACAAGTAAAGTTATCATACTCTCTTTTGCATCAGCCTTTGATTCAACACTACCTAAAATATATTTTATTCCTAAAACAATAGTTGCTAAAACTATAACTACTGTTCCTATCAAATTTATTGCTGTTACAAATTCATCTACAATTTCTATAGAAATCGCAGAATTGTTATTTGTCTCAACGTTTCCAAACCATTGACTAGCTTTTTTCCACATATCATCTGCAGAATCAGCAAAAACAAGATTTTGTCCAATGCAACTCATAAAAATATTAAAGCACAAAAAGAACATCAAAAATATTCTAATATTTCTTGGGTTAATTATTTTTTTCATTATTGCCTCCTAAATATTTCAATATTTAACTTTTAAAAGTATACCAAATAATAAATATAAATTCTATAATAACTATTGCTAAAATAAAAAAAAACACCTTTTTTAATCTAAATGTAACACGTACGAAACAATAATGTAATATAGTTTTATAATTCATATATTTATTTAACTTTCTGAACTTTATTTTAAAATTATTATAACAAACTCTTTTAATTACCAATTAACTGAGTAAATGTTCCTGTTACTAAACCTATAATAGTTGACGCTGTAAACACAATGACAAGCCCTATAACTAAATGTATTAAACTCTTCTTAATATCAGCTTTTTTACCAGCATCTGAAAACATATATACTATACCAGCAATTACGACACCAGCAACAGATGCGATTTGGCAAATAACTATAACTGTAGAATATATATTTTTAAGAGGTTTTTTTGCCTCATTAAGATAATTATACGCTCCGCCAGCCGGATTTATTGAAGGAATAAGTCCCTCATCAAATCCTTCACCTACTTTTTTTTCACACTTTACTATATTTATAGCAGAAAATGCACATGTAATTAAAACAAATATAGATATACATGCAATTATTTTTTTATACATATTTTCCTCCTTATTTATTAGTAGTTAATTATTAAAAAATATGCCTACGTCAAACGATTCTGACACAAGCATATTCTATTTTAAAATTAAAATTATATTTTATTTCTATTATTATGATGGTACAACTTCATTAGTAACTTTAACAATAATACCAATTATAGTAGATGCTGCAAATACTAAAACTGCACCTAGTACTAATATAACTAATTGGTTTTTAATGTCTGCTTTTTGGTCTGCACTAGCAAACATATATCTTACACCTGCAATAACAACAGCAGCTAAAGCTAATATCTGAACAATTACTATTACTGTAGACCAAATATTTTTAGCAGTACCTGTTAAAGAGCCTGCTTCACTTCCTCTAAGGCCTTCAAAGTTAGTACTTATTGGTTCATTAGTATCAGCAAAAACAAAACTACTAGTAAACATTACAACGCAAACCATTAATATAGGTAAAATTCTTAAAAATATTTTCTTTGATTTCTTCATAATTTCCTCCTTATGTTTTCATATACAAAATAATTATATCAATAAATAAAAAAAATTCAATAGTTTTTTTTAATTTTTTTTATTTTTTATATATTATTTTATATAATAATATAATCTAACTACTATAATACAATATTTTTAATATTATTTCAAGCATTTTTTATTATTTTTTACATTTTCTTTTTAAATTATATATAGACAAATAAAAAAATATATGATATATATTCTTAAGGTGGTAAAAAATGAATAAAAAAAATATATTTATATACATAAGTTTAATATTAATTTTGATAATGTATATAATTGTGTTAGTACCTAGACAATTTCAAAATGATACTTTATTTGATATATCACTTGGTGAAAAATATTTAAATGAAGGTTTAAATACTCATGATGATTTTTCTATACATGAAAATTTAGAATATACTCCTCAACACCTTGTTGTTAATATATTAACGTATTTTATATATAATAATTTAGGTTTTAATGGTCTTTACATTTGGTGTATTATACTTACTTGCATTTTTGCTACTTTATTATATATTGCAAATAAATTATTTACAAATAATAAAATACTTTCATATTTACTTGTTTTTATACAATTAGCTTTACTTTCACTTTTTATATCACTTAGAGCACAAATGTATAGTTATATCTTCTTTTTACTTGAAATTATATTTATAGAAAAATTCCTAAGAAGTAAGAAAAAGATTTATTTATTTTTACTTAGCATATTATCTGTATTTATTATAAACTTCCATGCTGGTACCATTTATTTTTACTATATTATAATTTTTGTATATTTGTTAAACTATATTAATATAAAAACAAGTAAAATAGCATATCACAAAGAATATGTAACAAATTTGAAATATTTATTTATACCAATAATACTTAGTATTTTTCTTATATTTATAAACCCTTTTGGTATAAATCAACTTACATATGCATTTAAAACATTGAATAACTCATTTATAAGCCAAAACATTTTTGAATTTCAGCCCATAACTATAAAATCTAACATAGGTTTATTCTTCTATGCGTATCTAGGTATAATATTGTTATCATTTATTTATACCAAAAAGAAAATTAATTTAGAACACATATTATTATTACTAGGAACAGCATTTATGACATTACTTTCATTAAGACATTTTTCTTTATTTATCATATGTACACTACCATGCATTAGATATCTAGAAGATATTATAGATAAATTTAAAAATTGGATTTATAAAGGAGTTAGCCAAAAAGGAAAATTACATATAAAACTCATAGTTATAGTATTTATATTAGCTACTTCATTCATATACGTCATGAAAGTTTCTATAAATCAAGGTAATGAATATTTACCAAAATCATATTATCCTATTAACTCTGTTAATTATATAAAAGAAAATATTGGAAATGATTCAAGGCTATTTAACGAATATTCATATGGCAGTTTGCTTATGTTCAACAATATAAAAGTATTTATTGATTCAAGAGCAGATCTTTATACAGAAGAATATAATAAAAATTGTGAAGTAGCTAATGATTATTCTAAAATTATACACTGCTCTGGAAATTATGAAGAATTACTAAATAAATACAATATTGAATATTTATTAATATCTAAAAATAGTTCTCTTGCACAAAATATATTTAATAATAAAAAATATGAAAAAATATTTGAAGACGATATCTCTTATGTTATAAAAGTAATTACTTAATTTGTACAAAAAATACCTAGTTTTGTATATTCTAGGTATTTTTTTGTTGGTATATATGATATTTTTAATATATAACTTTATTAATATACAATATTTGTTTTTACTTCCAATTTTTTAAAATATCTTTCATTTGTATCTTTATTTATTATTATTATGTATATAACATTATTATCTTTATACTTAGATGAATAAAATCTAAATTCGTTTTTATCGCTATAAACTATATCATCAATACTTATTAGTTTATTATTTAGATATATACTTTCTATATTATACATATTAAAAAAAGTTTCTTTATCTATCCCAATTAAACTAAACGAAAAATATGCTTCTTTTTTGTCAGCATTTTCTCCAGTTTTTGGCATTAAATCCAAATATGAAATTACGTTTATATCAAAGTCATTCAATTGTTTAGCGCTATTTATAATATTATTTTTATTATTTTTTAACAATATTAAAAATATAGATATAATTATGGATATTATAATAAATATAGCAAGAAAGATAAAAACTATCTTATTTTTATTTTTCATATATCATATCCCTTCCTTATATTATATTACTATATGAATTAATACTTTTCAAGTATTACCAATCATATTTAAATATAAATTTAATATAGATTTTACTTAATTTGATTTAAAGTTATTTATGTCGTAATTTGTCTATCGTTTTTTGTTTACTTTTATATAAAAATATTATATAATTTATTATATTTATATTTATATTTATATTTTTATTTTTATTTTTTTCGAGGTGATTTTTTGTTCAAGAAATTTTATATATCTTTTACTATTTTTATATCAATTTTTTGCATATTTTTCAATATAACTAATAGTTCTAATAATACATATAAAAATAACAACGGTAAATTATATTTTCCTATTGAAAATAGATATTTTTCTTCATACTATGGATATAGAGATTTAATGGGAAAAACCAATTTTCATGATGGACTTGATATACCTGCTACAAATGGTACAAAAATATTTTCTGCTGATAGTGGAGTAATAATTAATTCTTCTTTTATAAATGGATATGGTAACTGCATAATTATTTTACATGACAACGGTACTAAATCTTTATATGGACATTTATCAGAAAATTATATAGTAAAAAATGGAATGTATGTAAATAAAGGTGAACATATAGGATATGTAGGTCCAAAAATATTATCTGATGGTAGATTAAACGGATACACAACAGGTTCACATTTACATTTTACATATTTTCTTTCTAATGGAAAAACTACTGATCCACTTTTGCTTACATATGAAAATAAATGATAAAAAAGTATCTAGAAAAAGCTCTAGACACTAATATATATTTTACAACTAATTATTTTGATTTTTTACCAAAGAAAATTTAGAAACTGATAATTCATATGCAATTTTTTCTTCTACACTACCATCATCATGTTTTTTCTCATATTTTCTAGATTGAATTCTACCATTTAATTTAACTAATGTTCCAGTTTCAATGTTTTCACAAAATTTTGCATTTCTTCCCCACAAAATACATGGTATATAGTCAGATTTTTTGTAAGTTCTATTTACTGCTAAAAGTATATCTGCAATCTCTCTACCTAATGGAGTTTTTCTATAAATTGGTGGCTTACATATATATCCAATAAAAGTGGCATCATTTAATGTAAGTATACTTTCATCTTCTACTTTTTCGATACTCTTAGTAAAGATATTAAGTATTAATTTACTTTTTCCATTTTCACCAGATTTGTTATATGATCTAAGCTGTCCAGATATAACAACTTTATCTCCTTGTTTTAAACTATCTAAATCTATTATTCTTTCTGATATAATTACTGGTAATTTATCAGCTGAATCACTTAATCTATTAGTTTGAATATAAAACCTATAAAATTTTTCATCATATAGCTCATGACTTAATTCTATTTCAGAAACTACTTTTCCACCTATTTCTACTATATTATTGTCCATTTCATTTTCCATTAAAAATTTCCTCCTTTGAAACTTATATATTATTATTCTTATGTACAAAATTAAAAATAATTACTAATATGAGCATATTATATCACAATATTCTTTTTTTGTAAATACCTTATGTAAACATTTTTCTTTATATTCTTTCAATCAGTAATTTTTGGCTTTGTTATGTAATATTTCTGTAACAATTATGACAAATATTTGTATTATATGTATTTTATTAAGAAGATTACTATATTTAATTAATTATATAAATTTGACATATTTCATCTTTTTATATATAATCAATTTATAGGGTGATAAAATGAATTTTAATAACGTATTTTTATACATATTTATTTATAGTGTTATAGGATGGCTATGTGAAGTTGTATTTTGTAAAATAGTACATGGTAATTGGTCAAATAGAGGATTTTTATCTGGTCCATATTGTCCAATATATGGTTTTGGTGCAATGTTTATTTTATTATTATTACAACCATTTGCCGCTAATCCAATTTTAATATTTGTATTTTCTATACTAATTACTACTACACTTGAATACATAACAAGTTTTGCTATGGAAAAAATTTTTAGTATAAAATGGTGGGACTATTCTGATGAACCATTTAATATAAATGGTAGAATATGTTTAAAAACTGCAATTTTATTTGGAATACTAGGTATTATCCTTATATATTTCTTACATCCATATATTACAAAATTCATTAATTTAATACCAAATTTTTTAGTAAACTATATAATAGGTGGTCTAATATCACTTATTATATTAGATTTAACTACCACTCTTAGCGTTTTATTTAATTTGAAAAATAAACTTGAGGACTTAAAAATATTAAAAGAGAAAATTGCAACCTTTGGTAAAGATAAAGCTAAAAATAGTGAATTAATAAAGCAATTAGAAGATATTAAAAGTTCTATTGTAGAAAAAACAAATATTTTACACAACAGAATAATAACAGCTTTCCCTAAAATTGAATTTAAGAAATATAATATTCAATTTAATGAATTAAAAGAAAATTTAAAATTAAAGAAAAATAATAAAAAGAAAAAGCAAAAAATTGATAAAAAATAAAAAGTTTAACAAAACCACCTATAAATGCTATATTTAAACATTTATAAGTGGTTATTATTAAATAATTTTAATTTTTTCATATTTGTTTTACATTTTTTATTTACGGTTTTAATGCTGTAATTGGAACAATATAAATTCCTGTTTCTTTATCCTTTATTACTGCTGGACATTTGCCAACTATAATACACATAAAAGAAGGTTTTTTTATCATATTATTATAAAAACTTAATAAACTCTTCTTTGCTTCTTCAACTTGATTATAACCTAATTTTATTTCTACAGCTGCATATTCTCCATCTGCAAATTCTAAAATTGAATCTACTTCTAATCCTGTAACATTATCTCTAAAATGATATAAATGGCCATTCAAATAATCCATATATATTCTTAAATCTCTTTCTACTAATGCTTCAAACATAAAACCAAATGTATTTAAATCTTTTAAAAGTTTTTCTGTTGTTAATCCTAAACAAGCACATGCCAATGATGGATCTGTAAAATGTCTTTTAGGTGATTTTCCAACTCTAGTAGGAGAACGATAATTTTCACTATATGCTTCTTGATTTTCAATTAAATGTAATCTATCTAATACATCTAAATAATCCATTACAGTATCTCTACTAGACAAAAGTTCTTGCCAATTTTCATACTCTTCTATATCTTTTATTATTGTTTTATTTCCTACAACTGATGACTCATTTCTTGCTAAAGATTTAAGTAACATTTTCATTTTATTTTTATCTCTTCTTTTTTCAGTTTCTTTATTCATATCTATATTTAAAATCGAATCCATATATGATTTTGGAATCAATCCAATCTTTTCTTCACTTATATGTATATTTGCTGGCCAACCACCCCTTATTAATAATTTTGCCAATTGTACTATTTCTACACTACCAGTATTAATTGTTTCTTGTGTATTATTTAACATCTTAGTTAAAGATGCTTCTCCTGAAGAGTCTCCTGATTCATATAAACTCATTGTATACATATTTAATCTTCCAATTCTTCCAGCACCTGAATGATGTACTTTTTCCTTTATTACCTTACTAGGTAATGTTGTAGAGCCAGTTATGATAAAATTTCCTTTTTCACTAGTCTTATCACATTCACGTCTTACTGCATCCCATATAGTTGGAACTAAATGCCATTCATCAATTAATTGTGGCTTTTTTAAAGGATCTTTATTAAAAATTGATTTTACATCTAATTTTGCCATTTCTCTTACATCATCATCATCCATATAAATCTCACTTTTGGAATGTCTTAACGATGTCCACGTTTTTCCACACCATTTTGGACCTTCTATGCTTACAGCGCCAAATACAGATAAATATTCTTTTAGTCTTTTTTCAATTAGTCTTGTTTTATACCCTTTTTCATCAAGATTCATTTTATTACCTCCCTATTAAGAATAACATTTTTTTAATAAACAGTCAATACAAAATCGACACTTTTTAATAATTTCAGTCGACACTTTTTAACAATTTCAGTCGACACTTTTTAATAATTTTAGTCGACACTTTTTAAAAATATAATATTCAATTTATGAATAAAAAAATTAAAATTAAAGAAAAATAATAAAAAGAAAAAGCAAAAAATTGGTAAAAATAAAAAGTTATAACAAAACCACTTATAAATGCTATATTTAAACATTTATAAGTGGTTATTATTAAAGGTTAATCTTTCTCTCTTTGTATGATCTCTCTTGCAACCAAAATTCCACTTGCACCTGCTTGAGATAAACCGCGTGTTATACCAGCTCCATCTCCTATTGCAAAGAAATTTTCATATTTTGTTTCTAATTTATTACTTAGCTGTGGTTTAGCACTATAAAATTTTACTTCTACTCCATATAAAAGAGTATCGTTGTTTGCTGTTCCAGGAGCTAGTTTATCTAGTGCATAAATCATCTCAATTATATTATCAAGATGTCTTTTTGGTAAAACCAAACTTAAATCTCCTGGTTCTGCAAGCAAAGTAGGTTTAGTAAAGCTTTGATTTAATCTATGTTGCGTACTTCTTCTACCATCTATTAAATCTCCAAACCTTTGAACTAAAACTCCACTTCCAAGCAAATTTGAAAATGATGCTATTCTTTTTCCATATTGATAAGGATTATTAAATGGCTGAGTAAATTTATTACTAACAAGAAGTGCAAAATTAGTATTATTACTTCTTAAATATATATCAGCATAGCTATGTCCATTTACAGTTATAATACCATCAACATTTTCTGCAACAACATATCCATGTGGATTCATGCAGAAAGTTCTTACAATATCACCATATTTTTTTGTTCTATACTTTAGTTTAGCCTCATATATATTGTCTGTGATATGTTGAAAAATTTCTGCAGGTAGCTCTACTCTAACTCCTATATCAACTTGATTATTTATAATTGGAATATCGAGTTTTTTACATTCTTTTGAGAACCATTCAGCACCAGCTCTACCAGGAGCTACTATTAAATAAGTACTTTTTATAACATTACCTCCATCTAATGTAAGATAATATTTATTTCTATTATTTTCCTTATTTATTTCTATAGTTTCAACTTTTGTATTACAAAGAATATCTACTTTATTACTTAAGTAATTAAATACTTTTTTTAATATCTCAAGATTTCTCTCTGTACCCAAATGTTTTACTGTGGCGTCCAAAAGATGTAAATCGTGTTGTAATGCTTTAATTTTTATATCCTTTGCCTCTTTAGTATTTGTAGAAAACGTCTCTGACGTAGCGCCAAACCGCATATTAATATCATCTACATAATTTATTAAGTTTATTACTTCATCATCTGGTATATATTCATTAAGCCATCCACCAAACTCAGTAGTAATATTATATTTTCCATCAGAAAAATTTCCTGCTCCACCAAATCCTTTCATTATACTGCAATTTTTACAATTTTGACATCTTATTTTTTTAGATATTATAGGGCAAACCCGTTTATCAATAGTATTTCCTTGCTCTATAAGTGCCACTTTAAAATTTGAAGAATTTAAGTTTTTAGAAATTTCATAAGCTGCACAATATCCTGCTACTCCTGCTCCTATAATTGCTACATCGTATTCTTTCATTTTTGTCAACTCCTTATTTTAGTTTTTTAATGAACAATGTCTATGAGCTATTATTCTCTTCATATTTTGAGAATATCTTCTTTCTTCCATTTTAAACTCATTTAGTGCGTTTAACGCCTCATCTAAGTTTTCTTTTGATGTACATATTTCTAGATTTTCATCACTTGTATTAATGAACCAATATACCTTGCTATTCCTTCTTTTTTGAATATAACTACACAAATTTTCTGCTTCTTTAATACAAGTAATTTTAAGTCTTAAAATAGTACACATATTTGAGGATGTAAATAAAATTTCATATTGGTTGTTTCTCACAAAAAATTCCTCCTAAAATTAAATTTTTAATTTTATCATACAAAGATACAAACGGATTATATCATTTTTTTATATCTCTGTCAACAAAATTTAAAGTATAACATACAATATATTACATAAAATATTAGCGTAAGATTTAAAATAATATAGGAGAATTATATGGAAAATTCTAAAAAAAATTATAGCCTTGTTACTTCAAATAGTAAATGTACATATTATAACCTATTTTATATTTTTCTATTTAGCTCTGTAATCGGTGTTATTGTAGAAACAATTTGGTGTATTTTAATTACACATACAATATCTAGTAGAACAGGTCTTGTAATAGGATATTTTAATCCAATTTATGGTATTGGAGCTTTATTAATGACCTTTATATATATGAAATTTAAAGATAAAAACATATTTATTATCTTTATTATATGCATGATATTAGGCGGGGGATTTGAATTTTTGTGTAGTCTTATTCAAGAAAAAATTTTTGGCACAGTTTCATGGTATTATGATGCTGATTCACTTGGTATACTTGGCAAAAGAACAAGTATTATTTATTGTATTTTATGGGGAATTTTAGGTATTATATGGATTAAAAAATTATATAAAATAATAGAAAAATATATAGAAAAAATACCTAAAAAAATAGGTAAAACTTTTGCTTTTTTATTTACTATATTTTTAGTTTTTGACATTACACTTTCCTCTCTTGCTGTTTATAGACAAAAAGAAAGAAGGCATAATATTCCTGCTGATAATAAAATAAGGATATTTTTAGATAATAATTATAACGACGAAAAACTATCAAATATTTATCCAAATATGACTATAAAACAGTAAGTAGAAACTACCTTTTGGCAGTTTCTACATTTTAAAAATTCTAATTGAATTAAGTATTGCAAGAAGTGATATACCAACATCTGCAAAAATAGCTTCCCACATGTTAGATATACCAAAAGCACTAATTATAAGTACTAATATTTTAAATGATAATGCAAGTACTATATTTTGCAATACTATTCTTTTAGTTTTTTTAGCTATTTTTAAACATTCTAATAATTTATATGGTTCATCAGTCATAAGTACAATATCTGATGAATTGATAGCTAAATCTGAACCTTTACCCATTGATATACCAACATCTGCACTAGTTAGTACTGGTGAGTCATTTATTCCATCTCCTACAAATGCTAATTTATTTTTGGTATTTTTCTTTAAATTTTGTATAACTTCAACCTTATCCTGTGGCAAAAGTTCATAATAAACCTCATCAAATTTTAATTTGTCCGCAATTATTTTAGCTATATTTTCTTTATCACCTGTAACTAATACATTATTTTTTATATTGCTTTTTCTTTTTAACATTGTAGTAAGATTTTCTACATTATTTTTTAATTGATCAGAAAGTACAATGTTCCCAATATATTTGCCGTTAATAGCTAGATATACAACTGTTCCATATTCTATATTTTCTTCTTCTACTTTTATTTTTTTCATCTTTATAAGTTTAATATTTCCAACTACAACATCATTATCATCTACTTTTGCTGTTATACCATATCCTGCCATTTCTTTATATTGTTTTACCCTATTTTTATCTAATTTTTTGTTATAACAATTTACTATTGACTTTGCAATGTAATGATTTGAAAAAATTTCACATAAAGCTATATATTCTATGATTTTGTCATCCTCAATATCACTTTTATTATTTACTTTTGTTATTTTAAAAGAACCTTTAGTTAAAGTTCCAGTTTTATCAAAAGCAATAGTATCTACCTTTGATAGTATATCTAAATAATTACTACCTTTTACTAATATTCCTTTTTTACTACAAGCCCCCATTCCAACAAAAAATCCTAAAGGAACAGAAATAACAAGTGCACAAGGACATGAAACTACTAAGAAAATCAATGCTCTATTTATAGCTTCACTTATAGATATATTAAATGCGAGTGGAAATATTATAGCTATTAAAATTGCTATACTAATTACTATTGGTGTATATACTTTAGAGAATTTTGTTATAAACTTCTCAGTTTTTGATTTAGATTTTCTTGCATTTTCTATTAAAAGAGTAATTTTAGATGCAGTTGAATTTTCAAAAGTTTTAGTTACTTTAATTTCTATAATATTATCTAAGTTTATCATACCTGATAATACTTCATCATTTTTTTCTACTTTAATTGGTTTGCTTTCTCCTGTTAAACTAGAAGTATCAATATTGGCACTTCCTTTTATCACAATTCCATCAACAGGGATTTTTTCACCATTTTTTACTACAATTATATCAGATATTTTTAAATAAGTAGGATCTACTTTTTTTACATCATTACCTATTACAAGATTAGCATAATCTGCTCTAATATCAATTGCATTCTTTATTTTTTCTTTTGATTTGTCTACCGCCATATCTTGTAGAAATTCACCTATTTTATATAACAAAATTACTATTATGCCTTCTATATATTCACCTATACATAAAGCTCCAATAGTTGCAATGCTCATAAGTAGGTTTTCATCAAACATATCTTTTTTAAATAAATGTTTTAAAGCTTTTGTAAATATAGGTAAACCTATTAATATATAACTTACTATACACATTATTATATTTATATATGGATAATCTTTAAAAAAATATGTAGATACAAAAATTATAATTCCTAAAATATCTAAAATAATAATTTTTTTATTTTTCTTTTCATTTTCTATCTCTTTTTCGTTATTTTCTTCCATAAATTACATCTCCTCAACATGCTCTATGCCTACTCCAAGAATTTTTTTTACATGATCATCATCTAAAGAATAATATACTATTTTTCCTTCTTTTCTTGATTTAACAAGCCTAGCATCCTTTAATATACTTAATTGGTGTGAAACTGCTGATTGTGTCATGCTTATTTTATTTGCTATTTCTTGAACACATACTTCATTTTCAAACATTGTATATAATATTTTTATTCTAGTAGAATCTCCAAATATTTTGAAAGTTCTTGCTACATTATTAATTATTTTTTCATCTTTCATAACTCATCTCTCCATATATATGAACAATTATTCATATATTCATATATTAACATATATATTCTTGTTTGTCAATATTATTAAAAATTTTATATAAAAATGTAAAAATGTAATACAAAAAAATACATATATACTAATTAAAATATATAATAGTATACATGTATTTATACAATTATTCCTTGTTATTTTTTATTTTTTATTTTTAATATTTCTTTTTCATTTAATCCTGTGATTTCTTTTATTTCTTGGATGGTTAAATTTTTATTTAGTAGCTTTCTTGCTATATCAAGTTTTGCTTTATTTAATTTAGCTTTTCCAATAGCTATTCCATCTTTTTTTCCGATAGCTATTCCTTTTTTCTCTCCAATAGCAATTCCTTTTTTGGTAGCACTTGATATCGATGAGGCATAATCTAGTCTCCATTTTTCTCTTAATTCAGTTATTCTTCTTGCATCTTCTTCACTCATAAAATCGTCTACTTTCTCTTTTGCCTCTTTTATCTGTAGATTAGCGAATTAAAAGCTACAATAAATGTCAAATTAAAAACTACAACAATTAGATAGCATTTGCACT
>CANRGL010000007.1 GCA_947630145.1 uncultured Clostridia bacterium
TCTATGTAAAAATTTTATTCCCTAAATTGGTAAAATTTATTTTCCCTTTTTTGGTAGTTTTAGTATTGACTTTTATAACTACACATTTTAACTAATAATTATTATTTGTATCTTATTATTCAAATATTCTATTTTTTAGTGATTTAAATACTTACAAAAATGATATATATGAAAAATTACTTTAAACATAAAAAAATACTAGCGGTTAAAATTAACCGCCAGTATCTATTTGCTCAGCAGATATTATGTTTTCATACCAACTAAAGAAAGGAAATCTAAATCCGATAGTTTTTAACTTATACTTGCTTCCCTCATGTAGTTTGCCATAAAAGTCTGAAGAATCAAATCTAAAACGTAAAATTGTATCCGTTATTTCATATACAGATTCTTGACCATTATCATCTACAGTCCAAATAAGGTATTTCGAGGTGTTATTGTAATTTTTTATTCCCATCTTTGTTATAGTTACTGTATACTCTTTTTCTGTATTATAGCAACTAAACAGACCTACAATGATAAAAATCGCCAAAACTAATAATAAAACAGCAATGATACGTTCAAATTTCCGTTTCTTAGCGTATGAGTTGTCAATATATCTATTCATGATTCATCCTCCTATAAAATAATTATTTTAATATTATAGATATACTATACATTTATTATATCACGTTTTCTAGGTTATGTCAACTTTCACTGCTATATTTTAAAAAAATTACTTATTTGCTATTTTTAGCTCTTATTCTCATAGTAGGATCAAGTATTTTTTTCCTTATACGTATATTTTCTGGTGTAACTTCTACAAGTTCGTCATCTGATATAAATTCTATTGATTGTTCAAGTGACATTATAACAGGTGGTACAAGCTTTAATGCATCATCACTTCCTGAAGCACGCGTATTTGTAAGATGTTTTTCTTTACAAACATTTATTGTTAAATCATCACTTCTTGAATTTTCTCCAACTATCATACCTTCATATACTTCAGTACCTGGACCAATAAATAAAGTAGATCTTTCTTGTGCTTGGAAAAGTCCATATCCTGTTGCCTTTCCTGCTTCAAAAGCAATAACAGCACCTCTTTGTCTAGTCTCAATTTCACCTTTATCTGGTTCATATCCTGCAAAAATATGATTCATCATTCCGTTACCTTTAGTATCAGTCATAAATTCATTTCTAAAACCAATAAGTCCACGAGATGGAACTTTAAATTCAAGTCTTGTATATCCTGCATTAGAATTTGAAGGAGTCATATTAGTCATTTCGCCTTTTCTATATCCCATTTTTTGCATTATTGTTCCAACAAATTCTTCAGGTACGTCAATAGTTACATCTTCTATTGGTTCGCATTTTATTCCATCTATTTCTTTATAAATAACTTTAGGACGAGACACTAAAAGTTCATATCCTTCTCTTCTCATATTTTCAATTAATATTGATAAATGTAATTCTCCTCTACCTGATACAATAAAACTATCAGAAGAGTCAGTTTCTTCAACTCTTAAAGATACATTTGTTTCAAGTTCTTTAAATAATCTATCTCTTATATGTCTAGATGTTATAAACTTTCCTTCTTTTCCTGCTAATGGTCCATTATTTACACTAAAAGTCATTGATACAGTTGGCTCATCAATATCAACAAAAGGAACTGCCACAGGATTTTCAGGATCTGCTATTGTCTCTCCTATATTTATTCCTTCAACTCCATTTACTGCAACTATATCTCCACAATGTGCAACTTCTGTTTCAATTCTTTTTAAACCAGAATAAGTATATAATTTACCTATTCTTAATTTTTGAATATTTCCATCTTTTTTGCATATTGCAACTTCTTGTCCATTTTTAATAGATCCTTTTGTAATTCTACCAATACCTACTCTACCTGTATATTCATCAGAATCAATATTTGCAACTAAAAGTTGTAATGGTTCGTTATCTTCTCCTGTAGGTTCAGGTATTGTATTTACAATAGTTTCAAAAAGTGGTTTCATATTATCACTTTTATCATTTAAATCTGTCATTGCATATCCATTTTTAGCAGATGCATATACTACTTTAAAATCAAGTTGTTCATCAGAAGCATTTAAATCCATGAATAATTCCAAAACTTCATCTACAACTTCTTCAGGCCTTGCACCAGGTCTATCTACTTTATTTACTACAACAATTGGTACTAGATCTAATGCTAAAGCTTTACTTAGAACAAATCTTGTTTGTGGCATTGGTCCATCAAAAGCATCTACTACTAGTATAACTCCATCAACCATTTTAAGTACACGCTCAACTTCACCACCAAAATCTGCATGTCCAGGTGTATCAACAATATTTATTTTTATATCATTATATATTACAGCAGTATTTTTAGATAATATTGTTATTCCTCTTTCTTTTTCAATATCATTTGAATCCATTACTCTTTCTGCTACTTGTTCATTTTCTCTAAAAGTTCCACTTTGTCTTAAAAGAGCATCAACAAGAGTAGTCTTTCCATGATCAACATGGGCAATTATTGCTACATTTCTTAAGTTTTTCATTTATATCTTCCTTTCAAATTATACTAAATACAACACTCAAAAAATATAACCTAAAAGCTAGGTTATATTTTATATCTAATATATTTTACAACATATACAGTTTTTTGTCAATATCTTATGTCAAATTATTATATAGAAATTTGTATGTAACAAAGTTTAAAAGTAATATTAATAATTTTATATAATAT
The DNA here is from genome assembly GCA_947630145.1 of uncultured Clostridia bacterium. Lineage (GTDB taxonomy): Bacteria > Bacillota > Clostridia > TANB77 > CAG-465 > CAG-465. The sequence continues at coordinate 2,720 of CANRGL010000007.1, forward strand.
ATTATATATTACTTATCAGGATTTAAATCGTATATAGTATCAAGTAAACCCTGTGACTCATTTTTTATATACTCTTTATCCTTTATTTTTGTTTTATCTATATATATAGGATCACCAAAAGTTACTTTTATTTTAGAAAAAATTCTTGGATTTTTAGTTACATATGCAGGTACAATAGGCACATTAGCTTCTGCTGCTATAAATACAGGTCCTACCTTTGCAGTTCCTCTTGGCTCATCTTTTCTCATTCTTTCTCCTTCAATATATATAAGTAATTTCCTTTTATCTACATTTTTAAATAATCTTATTGCATGAAGTAAACTTTTTGTATCATGCTCACCTCTTCTTATTGGAAAGACATCGAAAAATCTAAATATTGCTCCTAAAATTTTATTATTAAAAAGTTCAGCTTTTGCCATAATACATAAGTCATTAGTTTTTGCATATATAAAAAAAGGATCGAACTTATCAGAATGATTTGGACATACTAAACATTTATCAAATTGGTTTAATTTATCAAGATTTGTATATTTTGCTCGATATAAAAAATGTGTAAATACAAAATTTATTATTACCTTTACAATCTTTTTAATAACTTTTCTTATCATATTTTACTTAAGCCTACCTTTTCATTTATAATATCTAAAATAATATTACCAGTTTTTTTTACATCATTTCCAGTTGTATCAATTTCTATTGCATCCTTTGCTTTTACTAAAGGTGAATCTTTTCTTGTTGAATCTTGAATATCTCTTTTTATCATATCCTCTTTAACATATTCAAAATTTACTTTGTTTTTTGCATTAATCAAATCATTATATCTTCTTTGTGCTCTAGTATCAATATGTGAAGTTAAGAAAATTTTTATATCTGCATTTGGAAATACAACTGTTGTCGTATCCCTTCCTTCAATTACTACACTTTCTTTTCCTGCAATTTTCCTTTGTTTTTCTACTAATTTTTTTCTTACATAACTATTTTTTGAAATATCAGATGCACCCATAGAAACTTCTTCTGTACGTATTAATTTAGTTACATCTTTATTATTTAATAATACAATATTTTCTCCATCTTTTATTTTTAAATTAACATCTACATCGTTAAAATATTTATCTATATTTTCATCAGTTATATCAATATTTTTTTGAATAAAATACAAGGCAGCTGCTCTATACATAGCTCCAGTATCAATATATAAAATATTTAATGATTTGCTTAAATACTTAGATACCGTAGTCTTACCTACACCTGCTCCTCCATCAATTGCAATTATACATTTTTTGTTAAGCTTATACATGACATCTCACGATCCTTTTAAATAAAAAACAACTATTTGTGTACATAAAGTTATAGAAATTATAACATTACACTTTATTTTTAATTAAAAGTATGATATCATATATATGAAATTTTGTAAAGTAAAAATTAAAGAAATTAGGTGATATCTTTGTCAAAACAAATCGAACTATTTGATAATAAAATTATAATATTATACATATTAGACAATTCTAGTATTCCTCTTACTACTGATCAAATTGCCAAATTTTGTGAGGAATTTGAAGATATTACATATTTTGATATATGTATATACCTTGAAGATTTAAAAGCAAATGGATATATAAAAGAAATACATGAAGACGGAAATGTACTATATTTACCAACTAAAGAGGGAGTCATTACTTTAAGAGAACTTCTTGAACTTATTCCTGGTGTTAATCTATATAATTTAAAGAAAATGGTAAATAAAAATATGGTAGAAATAAAAACTGAATATGCTATTGATACTAACATCATCCCTATAAAAGAAGGTGAATTTAAAGTGTCGTGCTATATAAAAGATGGAAATGATGAACTTATCAATGTAACTATGTATGCAGGAGACAAAGAACAAGCTAAAAATATATCAAAAAATTGGGCTGAAAACTCAGAAGAAATATATTCTAAACTGCTTGAGATGATGACAAAATAAAAAAAGCTTGTTTATTATTTGTTTATATAATATAATTATTTTTATAATTTTTTAAGGAGTGAATAATTTATGATAGATATTAAATTTTTAAGAGAAAATCCAGATATAGTAAAAGAAAATATAAAAAATAAATTTCAAGATGAAAAATTACCACTTGTAGATGAAGTTATAGATTTAGATATTAAACATAGAAAAATTATGCAACAAGGCGATGAACTTAGAAATAAAAGGAAAAATTTAAGTAATGAAATTGGTAATTTAATGAAAGAAGGAAAAAAAGATGAAGCTTTAAAGATCAAAAATGAAGTGTCAAATATTAATGAACAGCTAAGTCAAAATGAAACTTTAGATAAAAAAATGCAAGATGATATAAAAAAAATAATGTATAAAATTCCTAATATAATGCATTCATCTGTACCTATTGGAAAAGACGATTCTCAAAATGTAGAAGTACAAAAATATGGAGAACCAAAAATACCAGATTATGAAATTCCCTATCATGCTGATATTTTAGAGTCACTAAATGGTCTAGATTTAGATTCTGCTCGTAGAGTTGCAGGAAATGGATTTTATTACTTAACTGGTGATATTGCAAGACTTCATTCTGCTGTTTTATCATATGCAAGAGATTTTATGATTGATAAAGGATTTACTTATTGTATTCCACCATATATGATACGTAGCGATGTTGTAACTGGTGTTATGAGTTTTGAAGAAATGGATGCTATGATGTATAAAATAGAAGGTGAAGATTTATACTTAATTGGTACTAGTGAACATTCAATGATTGGTAAATTTAAAGGACAAACATTAAAAAAAGAAAATTTACCATACACAATGACTTCTTATTCTCCATGTTTTAGAAAAGAAAAAGGTGCTCATGGAATTGAAGAACGTGGTATTTACAGAATACATCAATTTGAAAAACAAGAAATGATTGTTGTTTGTGAACCTGAAGATAGTTATAAATGGTATGATAAAATGTGGTCATATACTGTTGAATTATTTAGAAGTATGGACATTCCTGTAAGAACACTTGAATGTTGTAGTGGCGATCTTGCTGATCTAAAAGCAAAGAGTGTTGATGTGGAGGCATGGAGCCCAAGACAGAAAAAATATTTTGAAGTTGGTAGTTGCTCTAATCTTACTGATGCACAAAGTAGACGTTTAGGTATCAGGATTAAAGGTGAAGATAAAAATTATTATGCACATACTTTAAATAATACCGTAATAGCACCTCCACGTATGTTAATTGCCCTTATAGAAAATAATTATAACAAAGACGGAAGCGTTACTATTCCTAGTGTTCTTAGATCATATATGGGTGGTAAAGAAAAAATTGAAATAAAGAGGAAAAAATAATATGTTAAAGAATATGAAGTTTGAAACATCAGCTTTTTGCATTTCTGGTTTACTTTCTACTGAAAAAAAACAAATTGTACTTGTGGGAAAATCAAATGTAGGTAAATCTTCTTTTATAAATGCTTTAGCAAATAGAAAAAATCTTGCAAAAGTAGGACAAAATCCTGGCAAGACTAAATCTATTAACTATTACAACGTAAATGATGAGTTTTACATTGTAGACTTACCAGGATATGGATATTCAAATATGACAAAAAAAGAAAAAGAAAATACATCAAATTTAATTAACTATTATATTGAAAAAACAAAAAATATATCTCATATCTTTTTGCTTATAGATATAAGGCATAAACCTACTGAAAATGATAGAATAATGTATGATTGGTTATATAATAAAGGTATTCCCTTTACTATTATTGCTACTAAAGCAGATAAGCTTGGTACTACAAAACAAAATGACAATATTTATGTTATAACTAAAACGTTATTTGCAAAAGAACAAATTATTCCTTTTTCAAGTCAAACTAAACTTAATTTAGAAAAAATTGAAGATATTATATATAATTACAAAAATTAGTTCAAGTTTATCTTGAACTTTTTTTCTTTTTTTTCATAATATATTAATATATTTTATGAAAGGTCGTGTTATATATGTTATTTAAAGGCTCTGGAGTAGCACTTGTTACCCCTTTTGATGATAAATTAAATGTAAATTATAACAAATTAGAAGAACTTATAAATTTTCATATAGAAAGCAAAACTGACGCACTTATAATATGTGGAACTACTGGAGAGTCTGCTACACTTACAGATGAAGAATTTAAAAAAATAATAAAATTTACTATCAAAAAAGCAAAAAATAAAATACCTGTAATTGTTGGAACTGGCTCAAATAATACAAAAAAAGCAGTTGAAAAATCAGAATTTGCAAATTCTAATGGTGCTGATGGAATTTTAGTAGTAACTCCATATTATAACAAATGTACACAAGATGGTATTTTTTTGCATTATGAAAAAATAAATGATGCTGTAAATATTCCTGTTATATTATACAATGTACCAAGTAGAACTGGTGTTGATATTAGTATTGATAGTGTGTTAAAACTTTCAAAATTAAAAAATATAAAAGCTATTAAAGAGGCAAGTACAGATATAAGCAAAATTAGTAAACTAATATCTTTAGTTCCAAAAGATTTTTTTGTATATTCTGGTAATGATGATTTAACACTACCAATTCTTTCTTTAGGTGCACATGGAGTAATTTCAGTACTTGCAAACATATTTCCAAGTCAAATTCATAATTTATGCTATAACTGTTTTGATAACAACTTTAAAAAAGCTAAAGATATACATTATAAGTATTTAAATTTAATGAAAAATTTATTTATTGAAGTAAATCCAATACCTGTAAAAGAGGCAATGAATATATTAAATTATAATGTTGGGGATTGTAGACTTCCATTATGCAAAATGAGTACTAAAAATATAAAAGAATTAAAAAAATCACTAGTGTAATACTAGTGACTATTTTTTGTATTAGGACTATAATATATTTTCTACATTTACCTTTTGTTTTTTTACAACGTAATACACCATTCTATTTAATTCATTGGCGTTTACTATTACCTCTTCCTTATCTTCTTCATCGATATAGGATTTTAGCATTGTAATTCTTTCCTCTATTTTATCTATTTCATTAGTATCAACAAAAATATGCCAAACTAACTCTACATTTTTCCATGTATTTTCAATATTTTCCGTTCCATTTCTTGCTAGCTCAAAATTTTCATTAATTGCAGCATTCTTTACATATTCAATATCTGCTAATGTGTACATAGCAGTTTTTTCTAAATAACATACTTGCCATATTCCAGCCCAAAGAAGTGCTACTAAACTTACTATTAAAATTATCCATTGTTTCATTTTTTCTTCACCTCATCTTTAAGCTGAAATATAAAATTAGAATCTTCATCCATTGTTGCAATAAGCACATTTTCTAATTTTATCTTATTTTTTTTGAGTAGTTTATCTACATCTTTTTGATTCATTTTTAACATTTCAAGATTTTCATCTGCATATCCCCCATCTTCTATTACATTTAATGGAATCGAATTAAAATTATCAGAATTTTTTATAACACTTAAATTTCCATTATTTTCAATCATAGCAAACTTTACATCTTGTATTTTAAATACTTCATGCTCTCTTAATTGCGACATTATATCTTGTATTGTATATTTATGTTTATCAAAATTTTCTTCTATTATTTTTCCATCTCTAATTATTGGCACTATTTTACCACACATTATATCTTCTACTTTATTACTTGAATGTGCAAGTAAAGTAAATATTAAATATGTAACAAGTAAAGTTACAATAGGAACAATTCCATCAAAAATAGATACACCACGTGAAGACATTGGTGCAGATGCTAGATCTGAAATTAAAATTATTATTGCAAGTTCAAAAGGCTGAACTTTTGATAATTCCTTTTTTCCCATTAATCTAATTACAATAAATACTACAGCATACAAAATTAAAGCTCTAAAAAACACTATTAACATTTATATCACCTAAATTTATTTTTCGCATAAAAATTCAAATTATACAAATAATATTAATATAAAATTTGGAGGTAATTTTAATGGAAGAATTGGAAAATTATAAATTTGGAATTAGTACACTTAGAATATCTCAAATGCTTATTCGTTTTTTATCTTCTATATCTATTTTTGCTGTTACTGTCTTTTTTACGCCAAACTTTAATTTATCGTCCTTTCCTATACTTATAATTAGTGCAGTAGTAATAATTTTACTTGATTATATAATGGCAATAATAACTGGTATACATGATATGCCATTAGGAAGAGGTTTAGTTGGTTTTACAACAGCTGCAATAATAATATATGCAACACAATTTTTGGTTGAAGGTTATTATATTTCTATATTAAGTAGTTTAATTGCTGCTGCAATATATGGAGTTATTGATAGCATGCTACCAAATAATGTAAAATAAACATTTAAAATATTACAAAAAAAGGTTAAAAATATTTTCTTTAACCTTTTTAAATTTTTATTTTTGTACATTATATAATAACATGCCTTACTCTATAATTAGATAATTTAGATTTATTAGTACTTGTAACAATTTTCATTATACAATCTAAATTATTACATATAATATTATATTTTTTGTTGTGCGTATCCAAAATATAATAATCATTACTTTGACATGGCATAGAACACTTTTTTCTATCTTTCATATCATCAACAAATGAGCCTAATATACAATACCTTGATGTCATAACAGTCTGGTAGTCTAAAACAAGTTCTATATTTGAAAATTTATTTAAACTTATTAACTCATCTTCAGTTAATTCTAACGATGGACATATTATATCAAATCCTAGTTTGTTATATATATTAATAGAATATTTATTAAATATATTAAGTGTATAATCTGCAACAAGCGTTATATTATATTTTTCTTTTAATTTTGTTACTATATCTATATATCCTATATTTCCTACAACTATTCCACTAACACCATAAATTACAAGATTTTCTATATTTTTAAATATATATTCATCAATTATTCTTCCACCTACGTTTGGTAATATAACATATATTTCAACATTATTTTTAAACATATTAAAAATAATTTCTTTATACTTATACATATCGCATATGTCTATATATACTATTTCCAAGTCTTTTTTATACTTTTCTTTATATAATTTTATATAATCAATATTTTTATTAAATTTATATATACTTAAAATATTTTTGTGTATATTATCTAGCTTAGGCTTTTGTATTTTTACATTAAGAGTATTATTTAATAGTCTTAAATTATTATCTACATTTAAGTTTATACTAAATGACTTTTCAATATCATCTACTAATTTTCTTCTTAATTCATTTAATTTTGATACTGGTATAAAAATATCATTATCCATTTTTAAATTTACAATATTAAAATTAAAATTAGTATCTTGAGTTTTAGAAAATGCATTTGTTACATTTTCATTTGTAATAGCTTTTTTATCTGCCAAATTAGGTATATAATCTAAAATAGTAAATATATTATTATCTAAATTTTCTGTATTTACTAAAATATTTTTTCCTTTTTTTAAAGTTACAGAAATATCAATAGTTCTTTTTTTCCTGTAGTAACCATTATAATATTTCTTTAAATCGTTATTTATATTATAATCAGATGTTTTATATATTTTTGCGCCTATCTTAGTTTTACTTTTTACATCGCCAAGCCATACTATATTATCTTTACTTACAGTATTATTTATTATAGTATTATTTATATCTTTTATACAAGTAATAATATTTGAAAATATTACATTATCATCTTTTATTATTTCAATTCCATCATGAAGTGATATATCAGTTTCTAATTTTACTTTTATATATTCTTTTTTTTGATCTATTACTTTTCCTAAGTATATACCAGTATTTTTAGGAGAGTTTTTAGTTATACTCTCTTTATATTTTACACCATCTAAATATCCATATGATTTACCATCACGATTAAATATTTGCATTACATATTTTTCATCTTTCTTACTTTCATAGTCTTTATTGTTATAAACTACATTATCTAAATATTTTCTATATATTTTAGTTATCCCTGCAACATATTCAGGATTTTTGTTCCTTCCTTCTATTTTAAGTGATTTTACCCCAATATTATATAATTTTTTAACAAACAAAAGTCCAAATATATCTTTTTTACTAAGCAAAAATCTATCTTTTAAAAGATTTTTTCCCTCTTTGTATAACGAATATTTCATCCTACATGGTTGTGCACAATTACCTCTATTAGCACTTCTACTGCCTATTGTTTTACTCAAAAGACATTGACCAGAATATGAAACACATAATGCACCATGAACGAATACTTCAACATCTAAACTCGTATTAGCACATATATATTCAATTTCTTTTAATGTCATCTCACGTGCAAGTACTACTCTAGTAAATCCTAATTTTTCTAAATACTTTACCTGCTCTATATTATATATACTCATTTGTGTACTTGCATGCAAAGGAAGGTTTGGTAATATTTTGTGAATTAAAGAGGCTATTGCAATATCTTGTACTATAACAGCATCTAAGCCTGCAGAATATAATTTTATAATAAGTTTCATAACTTCTTCTATTTCATTATCATATATTAAAGTATTTAAAGTAAGATATACTTTTACATTTAAAATATGTGCTTTTTTTATGCACTCAATATATTCATAAATATCAAAGTTTTGTGCCATCTGTCTTGCATTAAATTTATCTATACCCATATATATTGCATCTGCACCTGCATTTATAGCAGCATTAAAACTATCAATATTACCTGCAGGAGCTAGTAATTCAATAATATTATTTTTCATTATATCCACCATATCATTTACTATACATTTATATAAAAAACAAACGTTTACATTAAATTAATTATAATGTTAACTATTGTTTTTTTGTCTTATAATCTCATAAATGCTTATTGCAGCAGAAACAGAAGCATTTAATGAATTAATTTTTCCTGACATTGGAATCTTTAATAGCATATCACAATTTTCTTTAACTAGTCTAGATATTCCAGCACCTTCATTTCCAATAACCATACCTATTGGTCCTTCTAGTTTTGTTTCATATATATTATTCTTTCCTGCCATATCAAGGCCATATATCCATAATCCATATTCTTTTAATTTTTTTATACTTTCAGTTATATTGGTAACTCTTGCAACTTTTATATATGAACAGGCACCTGCAGAAACTTTTTCTACTGTATCGGTTATCTGACATGCATTTCTTTTTTGAATTATTATCCCATGAACACCCATACACTCAGCACTTCGTATAATTGCACCTAAATTGTGAGGATCTTCAATTTTATCTAAAATTAAAATAATAGGATTTTCATTTTTTTGTTTTGCGTACATAATTATATCTTCTATACTAGAATAATTAAAATTTGTAACACTTGCAATAATTCCTTGTGAATTTTTTCCATCAATCATATCATCTAATTTTTGCTTATTGGTATTAACTACTACAATTTTTCTTTTTAGTGCTTCTTTTATTATACTATCAATCTCTTTATTATTAGTTTGTGCATATATCTTATTTATAGTATTACCAGAGACTATTGCCTCATATACAGGATTTTTTCCATAAATTAAACTCATATTTTTCTCCTTTAATCTTTACTTTTTTATATTAACGTGATATAATAATAGTTCTTACATTTTTTAATAACTTAATAATTTATAGTTAATTTTTTAGTAGCATTGTTCTAAATGCTATTATATTAAAATATATTTAAACTAAATTATAATTATCTTAGGGGAGGATTAAATTTATGACTCAAAAAAACGGAGAGGAAGTAGAAACCTGCTTTGTAGCTTTTATAGCAAAGATGATTAAAAAGTCTTTTTTCTATATATTAAATAAAATTAGAAAATAACAAAGCATAGCCTAAATGCCAGCATAATGATGCTGGCTATTTTTCTACTCTTCATCAAGTTTTAATACTTCTATAAACGCATCTTGTGGCAACTCTACGCTACCTATCTTTCTCATTTTTTTCTTTCCTTCTTTTTGTTCTTCTAGTAATTTTTTCTTTCTTGAAATATCTCCTCCATAACATTTAGCAAGTACATCTTTTCTTAACGCTTTTACAGTTTCTCTTGCAATTACTTTTCCACCAATTGCAGCTTGTATTGGAACTTCAAATAGTTGTCTTGGAATTATTTTCTTTAGTTTTTCAGTCATTTTTCTTCCACGTAATTCTGCTTTTTCGCGATTAACTATAAATGACAATGCATCTACTACTTCATTATTAAGCAAAATATCTAATTTTACAAGATTAGCTTTTTCGTACTTTTGAATTTCATAATCAAATGAAGCATATCCTCTAGTCCTAGATTTTAAACTATTAAAAAAGTCATATATTATTTCATTTAATGGTAAATAATATTCTAGTGCTACTCTTGTTAAGTCTAAATATCTCATATTTATATATTTACCACGTCTTTCTTCACAAAGTTGCATTATGTTTCCTACATATTCTTTTGGTGAAATTATCTCTGTTTTTGCAATTGGCTCTTCTATATATGATATTTCATTTGGTTTAGGCATTTCAGATGGATTATATAATTCTACTATTTCTCCACTAGTCTTATGTATTTTATATATTACAGATGGAGATGTAGTAATTAAATTTAAATCATATTCCCTTTCCAATCTTTCTTGAATTATTTCCATATGTAAAAGGCCAAGAAAACCACACCTAAAGCCATGTCCCAATGCAGATGAAGTTTCAAGCTTGTAATCTAGTGCCGCGTCGTTTAATTTTAACTTTTCTAAAGCTTCTTTTAATTCTTCATAATCAGTACCTTCAGCAGGAAATATACCTGCATAAACCATAGATTTTGCTTTTTTATATCCAGTTAATGGATTTTGAGCAGGATTATTTTTTAAAGTTATAGTATCTCCCACTCTAATATCTGAAACTTCTTTTATACTTGCTGATATATATCCTACTTCCCCTGCTAATAGCTCATTACTCTCAACATATCCACCTGGTTTCATATAACCTATTTCTACAATTTCATATTCTTTCTTATTTGACATTGTAAAAATAACATCACCTTTTTTTAATTTGCCATCAATTATTCGAATAAAAGTAACAGCTCCTTTGTAATTATCATAAACAGAATCAAAAATTAAAGCTTTTAATGGTTTATTAACTTCTCCTGATGGTGGTGGAATATTTTTTACAATATCTTCTAATACATCTATTACATTAAGTCCCGTCTTTGCAGATACACATGGAGCACTTTTAGCCTCAATACCTATAACATCTTCAATTTCTTTTTTTATTTCATCAGGCCTTGCACTAGGTAAGTCTATTTTATTTATTACTGGTAATATTTCTAAATCATTTTCCAATGCAAGATAAACATTTGCAAGAGTCTGTGCTTCTACACCTTGAGATGCATCTACAACAAGAATTGCACCTTCACATGCAGCAAGAGCACGAGAAACTTCATAATTAAAATCTACATGTCCTGGTGTATCTATTAAATTTAAAATATATTCTTTACCATCCTTTGCAATATATTTCATTCTAACAGCTTGAGATTTAATTGTTATTCCTCTTTCTCTTTCTATATCCATATTATCTAATAATTGTTCTTGCATATGTCTTTGATCTATACTTCCTGTTATTTGTAATAATCTATCGGCAAGCGTAGATTTTCCATGATCAATATGTGCAATAATACTAAAATTTCTTATATTTTCTTGTCTATCCATATTATTCCTTTCTTTTATTACTAATTATATCATTTTTCTTATATACAATCAAGAAAAATCGTATGTATAAAATATAAATATACATACGACTTCATAATTAATAATCAGGTTCACTACATAAAGAATACTTTTTTATTACTTCCATTCTTAAAAGACTATTAAGTGAGAGTAAATTAAGCAAACTGCCTTCATATGAGCTCCTACTAAATGGATCAGAGATAAACATATCAACAAGTTTACGAATGCTTATACAATATTCTTTTAAATCTGGAATGTTGGAAAATAGTTCTATTTTTTCTATAATTTCATTTCTTTTACTATTTAACTCTTCCAAATCATTTAATACAAGCATTTCTTTAACCATATCTGAAATATCTCTTACATTAAGCAAGATTTCATTTGGTAACATAAAAAATCCTCCCTTTTATTAAAAAATAGAATATTTATTTTATTCATTATTAGATATATTAACATTTTTCATTTAATATGTCAATATCAAATATACTTTTTAAAAAATATATGGTATAATTTAAATATAGGAGGAATTATGTTTAAATTATATCAGAAAATAAAACTTAAAAATAGCAATATAACAGGTATAATTATTCACATTAAACAAAAAAATAATACTAGAATATATACTGTTAATATTCAAAACAAAAATGTAATTGTAAATGAAGAAAATATAGAGAAAATAGACGATAATGGTAATATTAAATTTAATAATTCTTACACTAAAGAATATTATTATAATTTAGAAAAAAATTTTATAAACGAATTATCAATACGACATCAAACATTAGATATTGCTATGTACAATGTAGAAAACTTTATAAATGAAGCAATTAAAAACAATGTTAAGGATATAAAAATAATACATGGGAAAAATGGAGGAATTTTACGTAAAGCAGTTCATGATTATTTAAAGCATAATAAACATGTAGAAACTTTTCGATTAGGTAATTACTATGAAGGAAGTTATGGAGTTACAATAATAAAATTAAAATAGTATTGGAAAATTATATAATCTTCCAATACTATTGTTGTTTTGTTTTATTTTATTTTATTTTAATATATATTTTTCTAAAGCAGTAGCAAGCTGATCTGGACAAGATGTACCCTTTACTCCACACTTTATTCCTTTTAGCTTACTAATTGCTGTGTTAATATCCATTCCTTCTAAAAGTTTCGTTAATCCAACTGTATTTCCTGGACATCCGCCAATTATTTTAATCCAATTTATTGTCTTTTTTTCATCATTAATACAAATTATAAATTTTGATGAACAAACACCTTCAGGTTTATAACTAAATTCCATATTTAATCACCTTGTTAAGCCTTCCCATTACATCCAAGCACATCAACAATTTTATGTGACACCATATCTCTTACAGCATCTCTTGCCATTCCAAGATATGTTCTTGGATCAAAAACTTCTGGATTTTCCACAAAACATTTGCGAATATTTGCTGTCATAGCTAATCTTATATCGCTATCTATGTTTATTTTACAAACAGCCATTGTTGCAGCACGTCTTAACATATCTTCAGGAACACCTTTTGCCCCTGGTATATTACCACCATATTTATTACACATTTCAACAAATTCTTGTGGTACTGAAGATGCACCATGTAAAACGATTGGAAAACCTGGCAATCTTTTTGATACTTCCTCTAGAATATCATATCTTAATCTTGGTTCTTTTTTAAATTTATATGCTCCATGACTAGTTCCAATTGCAATAGCAAGTGAGTCACAACCAGTTCTTTTAACAAATTCTTCAGCTTCGTTTGGATCTGTATACATAGCATCATTATCTTTGACATTTACGTCATCTTCTATTCCAGCAAGTTTTCCTATTTCAGCTTCTACAACTACTCCACGTGCATGTGCATACTCAACAACTTTTTTTGTAAGTTCTACATTAGTTTCAAAATCATATTTAGATCCATCAATCATTACAGATGTAAAACCTCCATCAATACAATCTTTGCATGTTTCAAAATCTGGTCCATGATCTAAATGTAAAACTACTGGTATATCTATTCCTTTTACCTTATTACATTCTATAGCAGATTCTACTAATTTCTTTAAATATATTGGATTTGCATATTTTCTAGCTCCTGCTGATACTTGTAATATTACTGGAGCATTATTTATAGCTGCAGCTTCCATAATACCTTGAACTATTTCCATATTATTTACATTAAAAGCTCCTATTGCATAACCACCTTTATATGCTTTTTCAAACATTTCTTTACTTGTTACAAGTCCCATATTTATACCTCTTTTCTTTTTTTAATATGGTCTTTTATTACCATATAATGTATGTTGTTTTGGCTCGCTTTGAGTCACTGCTTCTTTCTCATAAAGTGATTTGTTTTGTATGCCATTTTCTTGAGATATTCTATCAACTTCTGCATCCATTAAATCTAATTCAGCAGTTTTTTCTTCATCATTTACTTCATTTAAATTAAGTTCTTCTTTTAATCTATCATCTTTTTCTTCTTGTGTATTATAGTCTACTTTACCATCTTCATTAACATCTTTAATATTATTTTCAAAACTATCTTTACTACCACTAAGTGTTTTTATAATCTCATATTGTTGTTTTGCACCTTCATAATCACCTTTTGCTCTTAACTTACGATATTCATTTATTGCATCTTCAATAGTATTTGTAGTTTCTTCTTGAGATTTATAAGTCTCATTTTTGATTTTATCATTATTCTTATTTTCACGTTTTTCATTTTCAAGTGAAGTAGTTGCAACGCCAGCATCTGCCATACCCTTTGCTACACCTAAAGAATCTCTATTAAGTTCTTCTTGCATATCATCTCTTTGAATATTTTCAATTAATACTGCAGGTGAAGTTTTCTCATAACATAGTCTCCTATCAACATCATATAACCTATCTTTTAATTCTTCAAATTTATTTTGATTAAAAGTTAGAGGGTTAGCAGACATTTGGGCCATTTCTTCTTCAATTTGCTCTTTTTGTTCATATAGTAAAGTAACCCTTCTTATTTCTTCTTCCCTTTTATTTTCTTTTAATTCTTCTTCCTTATTATGAATATCACGTATTTCTTCTTCTTTTGAGGAAACATTTTTATCTGATTGAATTTTATCATGGCCTGGTACTATCCCTTTATATTGCTTAGCTAATTTTTGCAAATATACTTCATACTGACGATTTTCTGCTGCAAGTCTATCTTCTGGTGTAAAATCACCATATTTTTCTGTTTGTCTTCTTGTGTGTTCTCTTATTTGTTCTCTATTTTTTTCATATCTTTCAAGTGTTGCTAGATAAATTGCTTTAATAGTTGCAGCTTGTACATAATTTTTTACATCTTTTTCAGATACATCTTTTCCATCTTCAGTCATTTCAGATAATTCTTTAAGGATTTGCTCTTTATCTATAGATTTTGAAGGCATTTTACTTTTATTAATTTGTTCATCAATAGTTCTTTCAATATTTTCTTTTTCAATATCTTTTCCTTCATCTTTTTGCATATCATCTTCCATATCATGATTTAACTGTTTTAATAAAGCTTCATAAGATAAATCACCTAAATTATTTAATGAACTTTTTTGAAAATCAGTACCATATGATCTGTTATAATAATCCAAAACTTCATTCATATTTATAAATTGATGATCTAATTTATTACCAACTTCTTTACTGTATGTTTTATTTATTATTTTATCAAAATAACCTAAAATTTGATCTTTTTGTGTATTATTAGACATATTATCAACTCCTAACTATATTTTACTATATATATTGAATATAATCAATAGTATTTATATATTAATTTCAAGTCCTATAGGACAATGATCACTTCCAAAAACATCTTTATATATTTTTGCATCTAAGATATTATCTTTTATAGATTTAGATGTTATAAAATAATCAATCCTCCAACCTATATTTTTTTCTCTAGCATTTCTCATGTATGACCACCAAGAATACGAATCTTCTTTATCAGGATAGATATATCTATATGTATCTATAAACCCTGAATTTAATAGTTTTGTCATCTTATCTCTTTCTTCATATGTAAAGCCTGCATTACCAATATTTGATTTTGCATTTTTTATATCTATTTCTTCATGTGCAACGTTTAAATCTCCACATAAAATAACAGGTTTATTTTTGTTTAGTTTTAATAAATAATTTCTAAAATCATCTTCCCATTTCATTCTATAATCAAGTCTTGATAAATCTCTTTTAACATTTGGAGTATAACAGTTTACTAAATAAAATTTCTCATATTCTGCAGTAATTACTCTTCCTTCCATATTATGCTCTTCTTTTTCTATTCCAAAACTTAAATTTAATGGCTTTTGTTTTGTAAAAATTGCCGTACCTGAATATCCTTTTTTTATTGCACTATTAAAATATACATTATATCCATCAAATATACTTTTTGTTATCATATCTAGTTGTTCTTCCTGCATTTTTGTTTCTTGAATGCAAAAAATATCAGCATCTACATTTTTAAAAAAATCTTCAAATCCCTTTGTAACAACGGCTCTTAGACCGTTAACATTCCATGATATTAATTTCATATTAATCTACCTCATCTAAAAATTTCTTGCAAAAACTTTTCCTATGAATAGGTGTAATTCCATATTTTTTTATAGCTTCAATATGTATTTTAGTTCCATAACCTTTATGTTTTGCAAAACCATATTCTGGATATTTTTTGTCATATTCAATGAGTAGTCTATCTCTTGTAACTTTAGCAATTATAGAAGCAGCAGCGATAGATTCTGATTTTGCGTCACCTTTTATAACAGTTTGAAATGGTATTTGTATATCAATTGGCTGATTTCCATCAATTAACACATAATCTGGTGATATTTTCAAATTATCAATTGCATTTTTCATTGCTATTTTCGTAGCATTCAATATATTTACTTTTTCAATTATATCCACATCGGATATTCCTATACCAACAGCTAAAGCATTAGACATTATATCATCATAAAGTCTTTCACGTTTTTTTTCAGAAAGTTTCTTTGAATCATTAACACCTTCTATACAAGCACCTTTAGGCAGAATAACAGCACTAGCAACTACTGGGCCACACAGAGGGCCTCTACCTGCTTCATCTACTCCACATATATAGTTATATCCATTTTTTATTAAATTATTTTCAATTTCTAACATCATATTTAATCTTTTTAATTCTGCTTCTTTCATATGTTCTCCTTTTAATAGAATATTTAATATCAAATATCTAAACATTCTTTATATATTTCATTTTTATTTACACCTTTAAGTTTTGCTACTTTTTTTATAGCGTCTTTTTTTGTATCACCATTTGCCATATATCTTTTTACTAACAAAACTGAATTCATATTTATTTCTTCTTTATCATCAGTATTTTTTTTATTTTTATCATCTAAACCAGATATAACAAGAACTATTTCACCTTTTATTCCATTTAATTGAATATCTAAAATTGCATCTTTTATATTAGTATAATTAAACTCTTCATGCACTTTGGTAAGTTCCCTTGCAATACATATTTTTCTATTTCCAAAATACTCATACATATCTTTAAGTGTAGCTAGTATCTTATGAGGTGCTTCGTAAAATATCATAGTTCTTGTCTCTTTTTCTAAAGAATGTAATCTTTCTTTCCTTTGTTTTTTATTAATAGACAAAAAGCCTTCAAAAGTAAATCTTGTAGAATCAATACCTGATTTTACTATAGCTGTAACAAATGCTGTTACACCGGGTACTACTTCTATTTTATAATTATTTTCTACAAGGTATTTTACTAAATTTTGTCCAGGATCAGATATTATTGGCATACCTGCATCTGAAACTAAAGCTAAATCTTTTCCATTATCTAAAAATTCTATAACTTTTTTTATTTTCTCATCTTCATTATGTCTATGATAACTTATTAAATGCTTTGATATTTCAAAATGGTTAAGAAGTTTTAAAGTGTGTCTAGTATCTTCTGCAAGAATTACATCAACTTGTTTTAAAATATTAATTGCACGTATAGTTATATCATCTAAATTACCTATAGGAGTTCCTACAATATATAACGTTCCTATTTTTTCTTTTTTGTTTAACATATGTTTCCTTTCTTTATATAATTAATCTATCTCATATATTTTACAAAATTGCTCAGTATATGATAAATCTTGGTTATATTCAATTAGTGGTTCTAATACTTTTGTTTCATTTCCACCATATTTTACAAACGATATTAATACAATAGATGGTTTCATGTTAATTTTAGGATATACAAATTGTATTTCTTTTGGTTCTAAATTATATTTTCTTCCAAAAGAAATAAGGTCAGATAACCTTTCTGGCTTATGAACAAGATATAATTTCCCTTTTTTATTTAAAAGTTTAGATGACGTAATAAAAACATCTTCTAAATTACATAGCACTTCGCATTTTGCAATAGTTTTTACATCATGTTTTGTTTTAAAACCAGTACCCAAAGTTTTATATGGAGGATTACACACTATTATATCAATTTTTTCTGAATTAGTGTTTTTTTGTACTATTTCTTTTATTTTTTTTATATCTTTTATATCACTTTTTATACCTATAATTTTATCATCTAAATTGTTATAATTTACATTTTTATTAAAAAGATCATACATTTCATCTTGGATCTCAACTCCAAAAATTTTTAAAAACTTGCTTTTAGCAGACATGATTATTGGTATTACTCCACTTCCACTACAAAGATCAACTATAACGTTGTTTTTATTTCCGTGATTTAACAAAATTAGCAAGAAGTACACTATCAGTCCCAAAACAAAAATATTCTTTATTTTGAATTAATTTTAAATTGTTAATACCAAGATCATCTATTCTTTCATTACTATCTAAACTATCAAAACTATCAAAACTATTTAACACTAATTTCACTATTTAACCCTTTCCTATCACAAAATAATTATATCATATTTTGCTATTGACTTCAAATGATATAATTATATTTGGTGAAATAATGAAAATTAAATATGTTATAAAGAATAATGATAATTTAAAATTATTAAAAGATATATTAAAAAATAATCTATTTATATCTAATATACTATTAAACAAACTAAAAAGGACAAATTCTATTTTTCTTAATGGTTATCCACTTCAATTTATAAACTGCAAAGTTAAAGAAAATGATATAATAATTTTAGATTTTGATAATATGAATAATATAATTTACAACGATAAAAATAATATATATTACAAAGAAGAAAAATTTTTGGATAAATACAAAAGGTTTGATTTTACTTTAGATATTCTCTACGAAGATGATTATTTACTTATTGTTAACAAACCATATAATATGCAAATTCATCCTTCTTCTACTAATTACGAGACTACTCTTTCAAACGCAGTAGCCACATACTTAGAAAAACAAAATATATATTCAATACACATAGTAACAAGACTAGATAAAAACACATCTGGAATATGTATTTTTGCAAAAAATCAATATATTCAAGAATTATTTATACGAAAAAAAGATAATATATCTCTAAAAAAAGAATATATTGCTATCGTTTCTGGGATTATACAAAAAAAGCATGATTTTATTAATAAAAACATTAAAAGAAAATCAGATTCGATAATATTGCGTAAAGTAGATCCTAATGGCGATATTGCAAAAACTGAATATTTTCTAGAAAAAATAAACTTAAAAGATAACTATTCAATTGTTAGGCTTATACTTCATACAGGAAGAACACACCAAATACGAGTACATATGGCAAGTATTGGCCATGTAATTCTTGGCGATACGTTATATGCAAATGAATACAATATAAAAGATATAGATAAACTTATAAAAAGACAAGCTTTACATTCATACAAAATATCTTTTTATCATCCTATTACACATAAAAATATATCTTTAGTAGCAGATATTCCAGATGATATGAAAAGCCTATGCATAGAAAGTAACAAAAAAGAGTATGTCAAGAAGTAAACTTCACGATATACTCTTAATTTTTATTCTATCACAAAATCTTCTCCTGAAGGTTTTAATGTGACATCAGATTTTAAGCAGATTACAGGTCGAAAGCCAGAATAAGCGGTGTCAACTATATAACTAATTTATCTGACAGTGGTCAGTTTGTCTTTATATAAAGCCTAGTGCGAAAACCTATATATTCAAGAGAAAGGTAGCTATCATTGTACCTACGATACGACACTGGATAACTCTTAGCATCCTCAGTATAACTTCCTCCTCGTTGAATGAAAAACGTGCTATAATAATGCTCGGATGTCCATTCCCTTACATTTCCTGCTAAATCATATATATTTTTTGCCATCCATTTATCTGAATATCCCGCTGTTTGTTTTTTACCTGATCCTTCAATTTTAGCTGGGCCATCAGAATTACTATAATTTCCATAATACCTGCTATCTGTTAAACTTGAATCAGTAGCTATCGTTTCTACATAATCTTTTATCCAGTAACATACTGTATCCCATGCTTTTCCTGTTATTATTCCTGTTTGTACATAGTCATCACTTATCATTTGTGCTGCACTTTTCGTTGCATTTATATAATTTATATCTGTCCAAACTACTGCACCTTTTTTAGATACAGGTGTTCCTATTTTATCAGTGGGTTTAGTTTCTTCTTCTGGAATTCCTGCCTCATATCTTCCTATATAAAAGCCTCCGTATTTTTTTACATCTGCTGTTTCATCTGTTATTCCAGTTGGCAATGAATCATCAGATGTATTTGATTCAATTGCACCATAATTACTTGGAAAAGTAAAATCTTTTTTGTAATCATTTATATTATCTACTGGTATCCATACAAACTCATTATCATTTTCATCTTTTATTACTGTTCCAGTCTCTTTTGTACCTTTTACATATGTAAATCCTTTTGGAATAGGTATTCCATCTTCTGTTATACTAGCTATGAAATCTTTCCAATCATCTGGTACTTTTGCTATAAATTTTTTCCCTATTCCTAATTCATCTAACCATTTTTTCTCATTTTCTGTTACTTCATCTTCTTTATACATTAATTCATCGTCTTTTACATATAACTTTTTATCATAATCTTTTGTAAAACTTGGTATGTAGTTTTTCATATCATTAAATTCTGTTGCGTTAAATTTATCATTTCTATTTTCTTTATTTGTTACATAATCTTTTGATACACTTAGTGCTAATTCATCTTGGAAACTTCTTACATCTTCCATAAATCTTGCTTTTCTTGCGCTTTCTACTGGATTATTTTTACTTAGTGTTAGTATTACTACTGCAGCAAGTATTATTATAACGATTATCGTTACTATTAATACTATTAAGGATATACCTCTTTTGTTATTTTTCATCTTATCTTCCTCCATTTTCATTTTTATCCCTTATAGCATACACTAAAAAAAAAAAAACGCAAGTTTTCATAACAAATTTATTATTAAATTTTTGTTACAGTTTGATGTTAGTTTTATTACATATTTTTGCAAAAAAAAAATAGACTGCATATTAATTATATACAATCTATTTTTATTTAATTTTATTTTTTAATCTTTGTCATATTCATCAAAAATATTACCAACTATTTCTTCTAATGCGTCTTCCATAGTTACAATTCCTACGACATTACCATTTTCATCAAGTACTATGTTAATAGCCTCTCTTGAAGATTGCATGTTTCTAAACACATCATCAATTTTATCAGACTCATTTACAAAATATGCTTTGTGTAATATTTTAGAAAGCTCAAACTTTTGATTTTTAGCGTAAGATAAAATTATATCTTTAGTATTTAAAATACCTACAATATGATTAATAGTATTATCATATACAGGAAGTCTAGTATATTTATTATCTTTTATAACTCTTTGTAATTCAAAAGTAGAAATATTTTTCTCAATAGCAACAACATTTCCAATATGAGTCATAACGTCTTTTACTTCTGTATCATTAAATTTGAAAATGTTAAATATAAGTTCACCTTCTTGTGGTTCAATAGCTCCAGTATCTCTACCTTCTGCTATCATGAGTCTAATTTCTTCTTCTGTAATTTTATTAGAGGAATTGTCCTTAATACCAAGTAATTTTGAAATTAGATTGGTTGATTTAGTAAGTATAAATACAAAAGGA
The DNA here is from genome assembly GCA_947630145.1 of uncultured Clostridia bacterium. Lineage (GTDB taxonomy): Bacteria > Bacillota > Clostridia > TANB77 > CAG-465 > CAG-465. Next base: position 24,505 of record CANRGL010000007.1, read on the forward strand.
TAAGTTACTTTCATAATTATTGTAATTATATTTACCATTGCATATGCTATTTTTTCTGGATATCTCATTGCAAGCCTTTTAGGAACTAGCTCTCCAAAGACAAGAGTAAAATATGAAAGTATTATTGTTATTATTATTACAATTACTGTCTTTAAAAAAGCATATGATATATTTATGCTTGCTAAATATATTACTATTTCATCTGCAAAAGTCTCAGCTGCAAAAGCACTAGCTAAAAAACCTGCTAAAGTAATTCCAATTTGAATCGTTGCAAGGAAACTACTTGGATTATCAACTAGTTTTTTTACCTTTATTGCTTTTTTATTACCTGATTTTATATCCATATTAAGCTTTGTTTTATTTACAGATAAAAATGCAAGTTCTGATGATGCAAATACACCATTTAATAGTATAAGCAATATCAGAAAAATGATCTTAATAAACATCTAAAAGATATCCCCCTTGTTAGTTACAAACTATATAAATTTACTAGTAAATATAATAATTTGTTTTAACCAATAACATTAAAAATTTCATATAAATTTCTTATACAATATACATTCTTTAATTTAATTTTAGAAATAATTCCAGTACCTACGTTTATAAATCTACTTCCTTTTGGAAGATTACGATAATCATCCCAATAATTATCACCTATTAAATATTTAGGTATATTATTCTTTAAATACTTCCTTTTACTCTTAGTATATATTATATCAGAAATACCTAATTTAGAAGCAAATTTATTATTGGTAAGAATTAAGAAATTATAACCTTTCTTTTCAATTTGCCTAATAAGCCACATCTTTCTTTTGTATTTTTTTATAGCATATTTTTTGTATAATTTTTCATATTTAATATATATATCTTTATAATTAATATATCCAGTAAATAATGTTAAAATTGAATATACTATAAACCGTAATTTTAAGCCACCCATTGAATTTCCAATAATTCCTAAAGAATTAAATTTCCAAAGTAAATTATCAAACATTAATAATATCTTATGCTCTTTAAATATAGCTTTGATAATTTTATTATCAACTTCTTTAAAATTAAAAAATGTCATATCAAAATCCGAAATTATAAGATTAGAAGTGACAGAAACCATTATGTTTTCCTCCTTATAGTTATTTTATCATATTATATCACTTTTCTTTATAAATTTCAAATATTCAAATATAAAATCATCAATTTTGCCATCCATGACAGCCTGAACATTACCAATTTCAAAATTTGTTCTATGATCTTTTACAAGAGTATAAGGACAAAAAACATAAGACCTTATCTGTGATCCCCAAGCATTGTCTAAACTTTGACCTTTAATATCTTGCATTTTTTTATTATGTTCTTCAATTTGTTTATTATATAATTTAGCCCTTAACATTTTCATAGCATTTTCCCTATTTTGTAATTGAGATCTTTCAGTCTGACATGTTACTACTATTCCACTTGGTATGTGTTTTAATCTAACAGCAGAAGACGTTTTATTTACATGCTGCCCACCAGCACCACTTGCTCTATATACATCCATTTGAATATCTTCATCTTTTATATCTATTGTTATATTATCAGATATTTCAGGAATAACTTCTACTGCTGCAAAAGAAGTATGTCTTCTACTATTAGCATCAAAAGGAGATATTCTAACAAGTCTATGTACACCAGATTCACCTTTTAAATATCCATATGCATTTAATCCTTTTACCAGAAAAGATACACTTTTTATTCCTGCTTCTTCTCCTTCTTGCATATCTAATATTTCAACTTCAAAGCTAGATCTTGCACACCATTTTGTATACATTCTATATAGCATTAAAGCCCAATCATGAGACTCTGTACCACCTGCACCAGGATGTATAGATACAATAGCATTATATGAATCATACTCCTCTGATAATAAAGTCTCAATATTTAATTTATCTAATTTATTACTAATTAAATTTGCTAATTTTTCTGATTGTTTAAAACTATCATTATCATTTAATTCCTCTGCTAATTCTAGGTATCCAGTAGCATCAGATATATCTTTTTGTATATTTTCAATTTTTTCTATAGAATATTTCAAATTTTTAATTTTACTCAATACTTTTGAACTATTACTATTAGTCCAAAAATCTTCCTTTAAAGTTTCTTTTTCTAATTCATTTAATTGGGTTAATTTTTGATTAATTTTAAGTGCATCTTTAATTTTTAAAAATCTGCTATTTATATCATTTAATTTAATTCTTATTTCATCAATATCCATGGTTTTATTCACACTCCCAAATTTTGTCGTGATTTTTATACTCTGTTGGATAAAAAACAAATTCTAAATATTCATCTTTAGTTGGATGAAAAAAAGACAAATAATAAGACCATAAAGCAAGATTTTCACCTACTTTATTTATTTTATTTCCATACTTTATATCACCATATAATGGATGTTTAATATTTGCAAATTGTACTCTTATTTGATGATGTCTTCCAGTATGAAGTTTAATATCAACTGTTGAATAATCTTTATTTTTATATTTAAAATTATTAATAACTTTATATTCTAAAATTGCCTCTTTTGACCTTTTAGTATCTTTACTACATACTCTACTCATATTTAAACGTTCATTTTTAACTAGAAAATCATGTAACATTACTTCTTTTTGTGAAACTTCAAGTTTTCCGTTTACTATAGCATAGTATTTTTTCTTAAAATTCTTATTTCTTATATACTCAGAAATTCTTGAAGCAGCTTTTGAAGTCTTGGCAAATACCATAACTCCACCTACCATTCTATCTAATCTATGAACTAAACCTAAATATACATTTCCAGTTTTGTTATATTTTTCTTTTATATATTGTTTTATTATACTAAGTAAATCAAGATCTCCTGTTTTATCTTCTTGTACAGGAATACCAACAGGTTTTATTACTACAATTATATGATTATCTTCATATAATATTTTTAAATCTTTAACATCAAATTTCATATACTACTTCCTTAAAAAATCAGAAAAAGCTCCACAAAGTGGAGCTAAATATTATTAGTTATTTTCTTTTTTCTCTTCTTTAGCTTTTATTTCAACAGCTTGTTTTTTGTTGTAATATCCACAAGAAGGACATGCTGTATGTGAAAGAACTGGTTCTCCACAATTAGAGCATACTGATAGATTTTTATTTTCTAATTTCCAAGTAGAACGTCTTAAATGTGTTCTTTCCTTAGACCATCTTCTTTTTGGTTGTGCCATTTTATATTCCCTCCTTAAAAAGCAATTCATATATGTTAATATGTTACTTCTCATTTAAATTGTTACTTATATATTATATACTACATAAAAGTTATTGTCAAGAATTATAATAAAATTAATGGAAATATTTATTTTTTACGACTATCAATTTTGCAGAATATTTTAGAATAAAATTTGACAAATATGATATAATATAATAGAAGTATATATTAGTATATAATTAAATTTAAGGAGTGTATATAAATTGGATGAAATTTTGTTCAATAAACTATTTGACAGAAAAACAAATAATAATGATTATTTACGTGCAAGAGTTTCAAATTGCATAAAACCAATATTAAGTGCTATGCTTAAAAATAGTAAAGGGGGTTACGTTAAATCTTTTTATACTGCTACTACAAATTTTAATGATGATATAATAAAAAAATATGGTATTTCTTTTTTACTAGATACGTATAATGAGATATTAGCTTTTAAAGATTTTCTATATTCTGTTTTCAATTCTAAAAATGTTAAAAAGACTTTAAAAGATATAGATTATGCTAATTTTTTTATAAAATATACAGCTTTATCAAAAGATGTAGGGTTTTACGCAAAGAGTAGAATTTTAAGAAGATATAACAATTTCATTGAAATTTCTACAAATTTTCTAAATAATAAATTACCCTATCAAGCTTACAAAAATGAAATCTTATCCGATATTTTATTTTTTGACGATAATATTATAAAAAAAATTAGTCCTGAAGATCCTGAAGATATCTTAATTTATTATTTTGTTTATGATATAAGAGCACACATAAACAACTAATTAGAGAACGTTATACAATTCTTACTAAAAATGAGTGAAAACTTTTCACTCATTTTTTGCATTAAAAAAGCTATCATCTATATAATTGATAGCTTTTTTAATATAATTAAATATGAAACAAAATAAATATATCCCGTTTGTTATTATACATTAAATCAATTAAAAATGTCAATAGAAAATTTTAAAAAAAATTAATTTTTTTATCAACATATACTAATAATTACATCCTATTTGGAGTATCTATTCCAAGAATAGATAGTCCATTTTTTATTACTATACCTGTGGCATATACTAATATACATCTTGCAAATTTCACATCTTCATCTTTACTTGATATAACACTACACTCGTTATAAAATTTCGAAAAAAGAGTAGCTACATCTATTAAATATCTTGCAAGTATAGCGGGCTCATATTCACTCATTGATTTATTAATCATTTCGTTATATTTACTTAATTTTTTAACAAGTTCAACTTCCTCATTTTTTTCTAAACAATCAAAATTAATGCTTTTAATATCTACATTATTAATTTGAAAATTTAATTTATTTAATATAGAATTAATTCTTGCATATGTATATTGGACATATGGCCCAGTTTCTCCATCAAATCTTAATGTTTCATCTAAATCAAAAATTATATCTTTATTTTTACTTGACTTTAAATAGTTAAATATTAAAGCACCTAGTCCTACTTGCTTTGCTACATTATCAATATTTTCTAAATTTGGATTTTTGTTAATAATTATATTCTTAGCTTTCTTAATTGCCTCTTTTATTAATTCATTAGCATATACAACATTACCTTCTCTTGTTGACATTTTTCCAGTTTTTAGTCTAATCATTCCATATGAGACATGTACTAATCCTTTTTGATATTTCTCATCTACTAAATACTTAGCCACCTCAAATATTTGTTTAAAATGAAGTATTTGTTCTGTTGCAGTAACATATATACATTTATCAAAGTCATATGTTCTTGCTCTATAAAGTATTGCTGCTAGATCTCTTGTAGCATAAATTGTTGAGCCATTTGATTTTAATATAATACATGGTGGCATATTCTCACCAACATCTACAACTTTTGCGCCTTGACTGTCAATTAAAACTTTCTTCTTTTCCAATATATCTATAACTTCATCCATTTTATCATTATAAAAATATTCTCCGTTAAAAGAATCAAATTTAATATCTAACATTTCATATATTCGGTTATATTCTTTTAAAGAAACATCTTTAAAAAATTTCCATATTTCAAGAAGTTCTTTATCACCTTGTTCTAGCTTTTTAAAATTATCTCTTGCAATTTCAATTATATTTTCATCTTCTTTTGCAAGTTTTGATATTTTAACATAAATTTGCAAAAGAGCTTCAAGAGGAGATTTTTCTATATCAAATTCATCTTTATACCTTTTATATCCCTCAATTAAAAGGCCAAATTGTCTTCCCCAATCTCCTAAATGATTAAGAGCTATTACATTATATCCTAAAGTTTTATACAGATTATATATTGCTTTTCCAAGTATAGTATTTCTAAAATGACCTAAATGAAAAGGTTTTGCAATATTAGGTGAAGAATATTCAACAATTATATTAATATTCTCATTTCCTACTTCCTTACCATAATTTTCTTTTTCATCAATAATTTTAGTAAGTGTAGATTTTACAATGTTGTTATTATCAATATAAAAATTTAAAAAACCATTTACTACTTCTATTTTTTCAAACATATCATCTTTTACAATATTATTAGAAATATCATTTGCAATGTTCATTGGTGAGTTTTTCAAAACCTTTGCTAAATTAAAGCAAGGATAAGCAAAATCCCCATTTTTCTTATCTTTTGGAACTTCTATTTTTGAAATTATTGAATCTAAAGATATTTCACAATTAACTGCATTTTTTATAGCATTTGCAATCTTTAACTTTATTTTTTCCATATGCAATTATTACACTCCTTTTGAATAATTTTTTATAATATCATATATAGCATCTCTATTATCATCGTTTGCCACAATATTTTTAACAATACTTCCACATTTATTGCATTTATATATAATTACTTCACCTTTTTTTGAATTTAATTCTATGTTAACAGGCACAAGTATTCCGTTTACAATCATTTTCTCTATCTCCAGGTGTTATATCAACATGTAATGAATATAGACAATAATTACAATGATCACGAGAAGTATATTTTAGTTTTTCAACTTTTTTACCGCAGTTTATACAAATAAAACTTTTATCATTTTTTACAAACATAAATTTACTCCAAAACTAGATATATTATACTATATTTCTTATATAATTGCAATTAATATATAGTAAAAGAGAAGAAAATATTTCCTCCTCTTTTAAGTTGCAATCTTAAAAATAATTTATTTTTTATCAAAAAAATCACAAATTTTTCTAAACTTATCTTTTAAATATGTTTTAGGCCATAAACGTGCAGGTATAATCCAAATTATTTCATTTTTGGTATTAGTCTCGATTCTCCAATTTTCATTATTATTCGAAAGTTTGTCATATGCCTCTAATATTTCATTTATTTTTCCATATGAATGATTGAGTATTAAACTTTGCATTTTGTCATAATATTGTTTATGATTTATAACAGTTATTATATACTTATGTCTTCCGTAGCTTTTTATAGAACATACTTTACAATTAGCAAAAACCTTTATTAATTTACTTTTTCTATCAATATATTCATCTACTACTAAACCTATACTCACAAGATTTACTATAGAGCATACAATACCGTAAATTTGCATAGGCTTAACAAATGCCATTATTATACATGCAACTTCAAGTATAACCAATAGAAATAATACTAAAAAATAATTCCGCTTTTTCATAAAACTAACTCTCCTCTTAATTTAATAGATTTAATTTTTTTAATTTTAATTATAAATGAAAAAATTGAATATGCCAAAAAAGATAAATAAAATGATAATAATTACGTTAAAAAGCACAACATACTTTTTGCCTCCTAAAATTAAAATTTTTAATTTTTACACTTTTTTTATTTTCTGTATTATATCATATATTTTTAAAATAGTCAACATAAAAAATATAATAGGTGCTAGACCTATTATAAACTTACTATCTATTAAAGCAACCACTACCAATAAACTCTCTAATTATTGAATTAATAGGTATATTACCTGTTTCAAGTGGTATGAAATTATTAAGATAAAAATATAGTCTTCTTGCCTCTGAATAAAATTCACTTGAGCTATCAAGTTGTAGTAATAATGGCTGTGCAAATGTCTTCATGACACTTGGCTCATAATTAAGACTAGAATTATATATAAAATCTGCATCATCTACAAAAGGAAATATATATTCTTCTTCGCCTTTTTTTACATTATTCCAAAGTTCAAAAGTTCTTTGTACACTATGACCTCTTGTTGTGTAATCTCTTACCATACGTCTTAATAATCTTGTATCTGAAGACGAAATCTTTGTATATCCATCAATATTTAAAGTTGTTATTGGAGCAATGTATACCTTATATTTATTTTCATCTGGTGTAAATTTTGTAAGTATTGGATTTAAAGCATGTATTCCCTCAATTATCATAACATCATTTTTTTCTAATTTTAAATAATTACCCTTATACCTTTTCTCTCCAACTAAGAAATCAAATTCAGGAAGTTCTACTGTTTTACCATCTATTAAATCTTTCATTTGTGAATTAAATAAATCAATATCTAAAGCATCAACGGTCTCAAAATTATATTTTCCATCATCACCTAAAGGAGTATCTTTACGTTCTTTAAAATAATTATCCATAGATATAGTTATTGGATTATATCCTGTAAGTTTTAATTGTACACCCAATTTTTGTGCAAAAGTTGTTTTACCAGATGAAGATGGACCAGAAATAAGTATCATTTTTATATTTTTTCTTTTTTCTATACTTTGAACAAGTTCAACTAATTTTCTATCATGAATTGCTTCTGCTACTTGTATTATATCATTAGTTTTTCCTTGAAGTATATTTTTATTCAAATCACCTATTGTACTCATTCCAAAAGTTTCGTTTAATTTATTAAATTCAATATATGCATCGTACAAAGATACATAGCTAATTTTATCTTTAATATATCCTTCATTATTAGGAAACATTAATACTAAGCCTTCTTTATATCTTCTTAAGTCAAATTTTTTTACATATCCGGTGCTTGGTGCAAGTGCAGTATTAAAATTATTATACATACCATCGCAAAAATACATAGTAATATATGACTTTAATTTATTATCTAAATTTTTTAGTTTATCTGAATTATTAGCAGCACTATACAATACTGTAGCCTCTTCTATAGGTACTACTTTTTTTACAATTGGAAGATCTTTATCTATAATTTCTTGCATCTTTTCTTTTATTTTAGCTACTTTTTCATCAGTTATATTTATATCATTAAGTAAAAAATATTGATCTTTTTTTATAGTCGCTATAAACTCAACATCTGCTTCAGAAAAAATAGATGTAAGAGCCATATATAACACCATTTTAAGTGTTCCAGAATATACTCTATAACCATCAGCTGAATTATATTTTATATATTTTATTGTTGAATCTTTTACTAATTCATAATTAAAACTTCTAAGCTCATTATTAATGTTTAGTGCGAGTATATCTGATACATCATTTTCAACCATTTTAATTACATCTATTGCTTTAGTTTTATAATCTACTTCTATTTTCCTTGAATCATCGAATGTAACTGTTATTTTATTACTCATAAGTTTTTCAACCCCTTATATTTTTAAAAGTGCTAAATATTTAGCACTTTTATTTTAACATATAATTTATAATATATCTACTTCTTTTTTATTTTTTCAATAAAAACTTTTATAAATTCTTCATTTGTCTTAGTTTTAGTAATTATATTTGTTATTTTTTCGATTATTTCTTGATTTGACAAGTTAGAATTAGTATTAGACATTACTCTTCTAATATATGTACTACATTCTAATTCTTCCTTAGACAATAACAAGTCTTCGCGTCTTGTACCAGATTTATAAATATCAATTGAAGGGAAAATACGTCTTTCAGATAACTTTCTATCTAAATGCAATTCCATATTTCCTGTACCTTTAAATTCTTCAAAAATTATATCATCCATCCTACTTCCTGTATCAACAAGTACAGTTCCAAGAATAGTTAAACTTCCTCCACTTTCTATATTTCTAGCAGATCCAAAAAATTTTTTAGGAAAATGTAAACATGCAGGATCAAGTCCTCCAGATAGAGTTCTTCCACTAGGATCAACTTCTAAATTATTTGCTCTTGTAAGTCTTGTTAAACTATCTAATAAAATTACAACATCTTTGTTTTGCTCAACTAATCTTTTAGCTCTTTCTAATACCATTTTTGATACTTTTATATGATGTTCTGGTGATTCATCAAAAGTAGAATGTATAACCTCTGCATTGATTGATCTTTCAATATCTGTAACTTCTTCTGGTCTTTCATCTATTAAAAGTACCATAAGTTCTACTTCAGGATTATTTTTTAATATGCTATTTGCTATTTGCTTTAACATAGTAGTTTTACCAGCTTTTGGTTGAGCAACAATAAGTCCTCTTGAACCTTTTCCAATTGGTGCTATTAAATCAATAATCCTAGTAGCATAATTATTTGATATAGTTTCAAGTTTTAATCTTTCAGATGGATAAATAGGAACTAATGTTTCAAAAGGTTTCCTTTTTAATGCTACCTCCAATCTATCACCATTAATTGTTTCAACATAAATTAGTGATGGGAATTTATTTTGTGGATCTGTAGTAAATCTAGCAATACCTTTTAATTCATCACCAGTTGATAATCTAAATCTCCTTATTTGTACTTGAGATACATATATATCTTTATTACCTGGTAAATAATTATCACTTCTTAAAAAGCCATAACCATCAGGCATAACTTCTAATATACCTTCTGCAATGTAATCAGTTTCAGGGTTTTCTATTTGCATACTCATTTTATTTTCTAATTCATTGCTTTCTTCTAAATTTCTTACAATTTCTTCAATCAAATATTCCTTTTTTAATCTTTCATATCCATCTAATTTTAATTTATCAGCAATAGCTCTTAATTCAGTAAGCGTACTTTTTTTCAAACTTTCTTTAGTGTACATACAATCTCTCCTTTACTTTAACTTTGCAAATAAATCATAGTGATTACAATCTACAATCTCTACTTTTGCATATTCTCCTACTATTACTTTATTTGCATTTTCTTTAATAATTGGCATATATATTCTACCATCAACATCTGGTGCTTCTGCATATGATCTACATACATAATATTTTTCATCTTCAGATATATCTTCTACAATTACTTCATATTCTTTTCCAATTCTTTCTCTATTTTTTTGTAATGATATATATTTCTGAACTTCAAATATATCTTTAAGCCTTTGTTGTTTAGTCTCTTCATCAACTTGTAAATCATAATTATAAGATGCTGTATCTTCTTCTCTAGAATAAGAAAAAGCACCTAGTCTATCAAATTTTAAATCTAAAATTGCCTGTCTTAATTCTTCATAATCTTCTTTTGTCTCACCAGGAAAACCAACCATTACAGTTGTCCTTATTATAGCATTAGGTATTAAATTTCTAATTTTGTTAATAGTATCGTAAATTTTCTTTTTAGTATCATATCTATTCATACTTTTTAAAATCTTATCACTAATATGTTGAATAGGTAAATCAAAATATTTACAAACCTTAGGATTATTGGCAATTTCATTTATTAATTCATCTGATGTTTCAAAAATATACATATATAATATTCTTATCCATTTTACACCATCTATTTGTGAAATTTTTCTAATTAATTCTGGTAACATATATTTTCCATATATATCAATTCCATATTTTGACGTATCTTGTGATATTATGCAAAATTCTTGTATTCCAGACTTTGCAAGTCCTTCTACTTCTTCTAAAATATCTTCTATTTTCCTACTTTTAAATTTACCTCTAATTGAAGGTATAGCACAATACGAGCATTTATTATCACAACCATCAGATATTCTAATATATGCTAGAGGAAATTTAGAGGATATAACTCTATTTAAAAAATCAAGATTACAAGATAAAAACTTAGTATCTAAAAAATCAGATAAAATTTTCCCAATATTTGAATATTCATCAACACCAATACAAAGATCTACTTCAGGCATAGTTTCTAATATATCCTTTTTATATCTTTTAGCAAGACAACCTGTTACAATTAATGCTTTGCAATTACCTATAGTTTTGTAATCAGCCATTTCTAGAATTGTGTCTATTGCTTCTTTTTTTGCATCTTCTATAAAGCCACAAGTATTTACTACAATTATATCTGCTATTTTAGGATCATTAACTATATTAAATCCAAGTTTTTTAAAAATGCCTAATATCATTTCACTATCTACTTGATTTTTATTACATCCCAAAGTAACAAGTCCAATGTTCATAAATTTTCCCCTTTCATTTTGTTATATAATTATATCATAAAAAACAAAAAAAATAAACTTTTACTTTATTTTTCTATATTTTTTCCATAAAATGACAAAACTAGTCAAATTTTGACAAACAATAATTTTATGTTGACTTTGCATAAAAGTTGTGATATAATATATAACATATTAACTTTGATCAATTGTACTAGTGTACTTTGATATATTTTTTATGGAGGAATCTTTATGAACAAAAATTTAACAAAATCTATAGAAAGGAAACGGCGCATGAGAAAAATTACTCTAGACGAAAATCTAAATATTATAAAATTCTATTATTTAGACTCGCCAATAGATAGTAATTTCTCATATGTTGCTAACATAAACTATGAATGTGAAAACGGGAAGTATAAAATAAAAGATATTACTATATACTCAAAAGATTGCGTAGAAATATGCAAATTATCACACAAAGACATATGTAATATTTTAAATAATCTTCCTATTTCAAAAAATGATATGTATTTTTTACGCAACAAATTCCGAAAAACTGATATAACAAATGACGAGTTTAAATCTCTTTTTATAAAACTCTTCATATACAATTTTTTAAATAGTAAATAAATTAAATGTGTCCTAGAAAACTTCTCTAGGGCACATTTTTATTTACTCCAAAATCCTTTTTTAGGTATCTTTACTTCTTCACCCATAAGGTCTGCAAATTGCCTTAAAATATCTTTTTGCTTATCATTTAAACGTTTTGGAATATCAATTTTTACAGTATATTCAATATTTCCTCTACCTTTTCCATGAATATTTGGAATACCTTTATCTTTTATTTTAAATACTGATCCTACTTGAGTTCCTTCAGGTATGTTAATTTCACTATCTTCTTCTAAAGTAGGCACTTTTACTTTTCCTCCAAGTACAAGTTTAGTATATGGAACTTTTACATCTGCATAAATGTCATATCCTTTTCGTTTAAAAATTGGATGAGAAAGTACATTTACAACTACAAATAAATCACCAGAAATACCACCTTTTTTACCAGCATCTCCTTCTCCACGTAAAGAAATAGCTTGACCGTTGTCAATTCCAGCAGGAATATTTATATCGATTTTTTTAGATTTTCTTATTATACCTTTACCAGAACAAGTATCACATGGAGTCTGGATTATTTTTCCAGATCCACCACACTTATCACATGTTTTCACACTTGAAAAAGTTCCCATTATAGTATTTTGCGTTACCTGAATTTTTCCTCTACCATTACATTTATCACAAGTAACAGGATTAGTACCAGGCTTTGCGCCACTTCCACCACAAGTAGAACATTTCTCATTTCTTGTAATATTTATTTGTTTAGTAGTCCCAAAGGCGGCTTCTTCGAATGTTATATTCATGTTATATCTTAAGTCAGCACCTTTAGTAGGACCTTGTTTTTTTGAAGAATTAAATCCTCCACCAAAGCCTCCACCAAAAACGCTACCTAATATATCATCAAGATCTATATCTATTCCCATACCACCATTAAAGCCTGAAAAGTCAAAACCTCCAAAACCATTTGAATAATATCCACCTTGTCCTCCAAACCCTGCTTGTTCAAAATTTGAGCCAAATCTATCATATTGTGCACGTTTAGTTTTATCAGATAATACACTGTATGCTTCATTTATTTCTTTAAACTTTACTTCAGCTTGTTTTTTTGCTGCTTCATCTTGTTGGGCATCAGGATGGTTTTCTTTAGCTAGTTTTCTAAAAGCTTTCTTTATCTGTTCATCAGTAGCATCTTTAGATACTCCTAATATTTTATAATAATCCTTTGATTCTGCCACTAAATCTTCCCCCTATTTTAAATTTAGGGTGGTAAGTAGCAACTCTCCACCCATATTTTATTATACAATTATATTAGTAAATTTATTATTCTTTTTTGTTGTCATCTTCTACTTTGTAATCTGCATCATGTACAACATTTTCTTCAGTAGAATTTTGTTCACTTGAATTATCTGCTTGATCAGAAGCTTGATTGTTTGCTGCCTGAGTTTGAGAATATAGTTTTGAAGATATATCATAGAATACTTGAGTTAATTTTTCAGAAGCTGATTTTATTTTTTCAATATCATTACCTTCAAGTTCTTTTTTTACATTTGTAAGTTCAGCTTCAACTTTAGATTTTTCTTCATCAGAAATTTTACCTTCAAGTTCTTTTAAAGTCTTTTCAGTATTATATACTAAAGAATCTGCGTTATTTCTTACTTCAACTTCTTCTTTTTTCTTCTTATCTTCAGCAGCATGAGCTTCAGCTTCTTTTACAGCAGCTTTAATCTCATCTTCTGTTAGATTTGTGCTAGCAGTAATAGCAATTTTTTGTTCATTATTTGTTGCCATATCTTTTGCACTAACATGAACTATACCATTAGCATCAATATCAAATGTAACTTCAATTTGAGGTACTCCACGTGGTGCTGGTGGAATTCCAGTTAAACTAAATCTACCTAAAGTCTTGTTATATGAAGCTATTTCTCTTTCACCTTGTAATACATGTACTTCAACAGAAGTTTGGCCATCAGCAGCTGTACTAAATATTTGAGACTTTTTAGTTGGTATTGTTGTATTTCTTTCAATTAATTTTGTAAATACACCACCATAAGTTTCAATACCAAGTGATAGAGGTGTAACATCAAGTAATACTAAATCTTTTACTTCTCCTGTTAATACACCACCTTGTATAGCAGCACCAACTGCAACACATTCATCAGGGTTTATACCTTTATATGGTTCTTTTCCTGTTATTCTTTTTACTGTTTCTTGAACTAATGGAACACGAGTTGATCCACCAACAAGTAATATTTTATTTATTTTTTCAAAAGTAAGTCCTGCATCTTTCATTGCTTGATTTACAGGTTCTACTGTTGATTCTACTAAATCTGCAATTAATTCTTCAAATTTAGATCTTGTAAGTGTAATATCTAAGTGTTTTGGTCCTGTAGAATCAGCTGTAATAAATGGTAAGTTTATTTGTGTTTGCATAACTCCAGATAAATCTATTTTAGCTTTTTCAGCTGCTTCCTTTAATCTTTGCATAGCCATACTATCAGTTGATAAATCAATTCCATTATCTTTTTTGAATTCAGCTACTAAATAATCAATTATTTTTTGATCAAAATCATCTCCACCTAGTTTATTGTTTCCAGATGTTGCCATAACTTCAAAAACACCGTCTCCAATATCAAGGATAGATACATCAAATGTACCTCCACCAAGATCATAAACCATTATTTTTTGATCTGTATCTTTATCAAAGCCATGTGCAAGAGATGCTGCAGTAGGTTCGTTTATAATTCTTAGAACTTCAAGTCCTGCAATTCTTCCTGCATCTTTAGTTGCTTGTCTTTGAGAATCACTAAAATATGCTGGTACAGTAATTACAGCTTGAGTAATTTTCTCACCTAAATAATTTTCTGCATCTGTTTTTAATTTTTGAAGTATCATTGCTGATATTTCTTGTGGTGTATAATCTTTATCATCTATTTTTACTTTTTTATCACTTCCCATATCTCTTTTTATAGAGATTATAGTTCTATCATGGTTTGTAACTGCCTGTCTTTTAGCGACTTGACCTACAAGTCTTTCACCATTTTTTGTAAATGCAACAATTGATGGAGTTGTTCTAGCTCCTTCCGCATTTGGTATAACTACTGGTTCTCCATTTTCCATAACAGAGACACATGAGTTAGTTGTTCCTAAATCAATACCTATAACTTTTGACATATTAATACCTCCTAAAATACAAAGTTATTTATATTATACTTAAATTGTATGACAATATACACAATTTAAGTAATAACCATATTTAATTTGCTACTTTAACCATAGAATGACGAATTACTCTATCATTTAATATGTAGCCTTTTCTAAAAACTTCTACAACTTCTTTTTCACCTTTTTTTTCATCTTCTTCATGCATTACTGCTTCATGAAAATTAGGATCAAACGTTGTTCCTAATGCTTCTATTTCTTTTACACCAAGTTTATTAAGCATTTCAATTAATTCAGTATGTATCATATTCATACCATTTTTATACTCATTATCTTTACTGTCAATATTTAGAGCTTTTTCAAAATTATCAATAATTGGTAGTAAATTTGATACTACATCAGCTGTAACAGTATAATACATACTTTCTTTTTCTTTATTCATTCTTTTTTTGTAGTTATCAAACTCTGCCATATTACGTTTTAAATGTTCAAAATATTCATCAGTTTTTTTCTTTTGCTCATCTAAATCACTAGTTAATTTTGCTATATATTCTTCATCAGACATAACTTCATCTTGTAGTTTATCTTCATCAGTAGTAGTGATTTCTTCATCTTCTATATTTTCTTTAATTTTTGCCATAAATACTATTTTTCACCTTCCTCTTTATTTTTACTAAATATATTTTTAATTTTATTGTCTATATATTTGAGTGTAGCAACAGCCTTAGAATAATCTGCTCTTTTAGGCCCAACTACAGATATTTTACCAACTTTTTTATTATCAGTTTTTATATCTAAAGATATAATACTGTAATCTTTAAGTAACATCTCCTTACTTTCAGATCCAATTATAATTCCTAGCTCATTATTTTTTGTTTTATCTAAAGTAGCATCAATAATGTCCTTAGTTGATAACATATTTACAAAATTTTTAGCTTTCTGAATATCTGAAAATTCTGGTAAATCTAATATTGAGGCTAAATCAGCACTTATTTTTTTTGATTCTTTAGACATTTCATATTTAATACTTTCACATATTTTTCCAAGCACAAAAGAAAATGAACTAAGTTCTTTTGCAACAATATCATTTAGCACAATGTTTAATTTCTCAAGTGGAGTTCCTTTTAAATTTTTATTTAATACATTTGATAATTCTTCTATTGTACTTTCTTCTAATTCATCGGTAAGTTTTACAAAGCAGTCTTTTATTGCGCCATTTTTTGATATTAAGACAATTAAAAGAACTTTATCAGAAACTTTAATAATTTTAACATTTTCTAATAAATCATCTGTTTTAATAGTAAGAAGTGTAGGCCTTAACAAAATTTTTGAAACTACATCTGCAGCTTGTTCAAATAATTTTTCTGTATCGCCAAATCCAGATATACTATTATCTATATAATTTATATCTATCATAGAAAGTTTTTTTTCTTTCATCAAATTATCTACATAATATCTATACCCCTTAGTAGATGGTATTCTACCAGCAGATATATGCGGCTGTTCTAAATACCCACCTTCTTCTAATAATTTCATATCATTTCTAATAGTTGCTGAACTATACTTTAAATTATATTTTTCCATTATTGTTTTAGAGCCAACAGGTTCAGCAGAAATAATATAATCTTCTACAACAGATGATAATATTTTTTTCTTTCTATCATCTAAATCCATATCATCACCCTTTAGCACTTTGAAGTTTTGAGTGCTAACTTGCATATATATATTACCTCTTTTAATAAAATATGTCAAGCTTTTTGTATATTTTTTTATATATTTTTTAATTTTTACTATTCAGGGTAAAAAAAGAACCTAAGCTAAAAACAGCTTTGGTTCCTTTATATATATATACTAATACTTTGAAAACGTCAAGAGATATTTTTCTAAAGTTTTTACTATACTTAATATATTTGTAATACACCTGATACTTTTGTTTTCGTTTTATATACCTTATAATATATGCATCTATTCCTACTGCAATATATAATGCACCAATTTTTATATGAGTAATTTTTTCCAACATGTTATTTTTTTATTATATTCTTCTAATATTAAAAAACATACTTTTCAAAATATAGGTTAACAACAAAATAAAATTTTCCTGTTAACTCGACCGTTAGATAGGATTCCTTAAATCCTATCTAACTCATATATCTATTCTATATTTAATTACTTCAATTATTAATATTTATTTTATCTATATTTACATTTATTCAAACTCCATTTTTGTATAAACTATATAACTAATTTATCTGACAGTGGTCAGTTTGTCTTTATATAAAGCCTAGGACGCATGCCTAAAATGTCATCAGAATAAAACCTTCTATCATCTCTAAGACGATACGACACTGGATAACCCTTAGCACTACTATCGTAACTGCCACCACGAAAAAAGCGATCTGAGCTATATACCTCGTTTGTCCATTCCCATACATTTCCTGCTAAATCATATATATTCTTTGTCTTCCATTTTTCTGAATATCCTGCTATTTGCTTTTTACCATATCCATTAACATTTGCAGGTGACTCTGAATCTTTATGATTTCCATAAAATCTACTATCTCTTAAACTTGATCCTGTTGCTATCTTTTTTACATCATCTTCTATCCAGTGGCATGTTGTATCCCATGCTTTTCCTGTTAATAGTCCTGTTTGTACATAGTCATTACTTATCATTTGTTCTGCACTTTTCTTTGCATTATCATAGAGAATATCTGTCCAAACTACTGCATCTTTTTTAGATACAGGTGTTCCTACTTTATTAGAAGGTATAGTTTCTCCCTCTGGAATTCCTGCCTCATATCTTCCTATATAAAAGCCTTTATATTTTTCTACATCTAATGTTTCATCTGTTATTCCAGCAGGCAAATCATCATCAGATATATTTGACTCACTTGCAATATAACAGCTTGGAAAACTAAAATCTTTTGTATATTTACTTACATCATCTACTGGTATCCATACAAATTCATTGCCTTTATCATCTTGTATTACCGTTCCAGTTTCCTTTGTACCTTCTACATATGTAAATCCTATTGGAATAGGTATTCCATCTTCTGTTAAACTAGCTATAAAATCTTTCCAATCATCTGGTACTTTTGCTATAAATTTTTTTCCTATTCCTAATTCTTCTAACCATTTTTTCTCATTTTCTGTTACTTCATCTTCTAAATACATTAATTCATCGTCTTTTACATATAACTTTTTATCATAATCTTTTGTAAAACTTGGTATGTAGTTTTTCATATCATCAAAATCTGTTGCATTAAATTTTTCATTTCTATTTTCTTTTTCTGTTACATAATCCTTTGATACACTTAGTGCTAGTTCATCTTGGAAACTTCTTACATCTTCCATAAATCTTGCTTTTCTTGCACTTTCTACTGGATTATTTTTACTTAGTGTTAATACTACTACTGCAGCTAAAATTATTATAACGATTATCGTTACTATTAATACTATTAGGGATATACCTCTTTTGTTATTTTTCATCTTATCTTCCTCCTATTTTTATTTTTTTCATATAAATCATATCATATACATTTTATTTTTAATATATTTTATTTTTCTAGTTTATAAATGTATTTTTATATAATTTATTTTTATCCCTTATAGCATACACTAAAAAAAAAAAAAACGCAAGTTTTCATAACAAATTTATTGTTAAATTTTTGTTACAGTTTAATGTTAGTTTTATTACT
>CANRGL010000008.1 GCA_947630145.1 uncultured Clostridia bacterium
AAGAAGAATAACAGAATTAAGAGAAAAATGGAGACTAGATTATGACTCATCAATATCAAGTGCTACCAAAAAAGGAAAGGCTGAGGGCATAGCTATTGGAGAGAAAAAAGGAAGTAAAAAGACAAAACATGATATAGCAAAAAAGTTAC
Source organism: uncultured Clostridia bacterium (assembly GCA_947630145.1). Lineage (GTDB taxonomy): Bacteria > Bacillota > Clostridia > TANB77 > CAG-465 > CAG-465. The sequence goes on from CANRGL010000008.1 coordinate 150, forward strand.
TAAATAAAAATTTAACCATCCAAGAAATAAAAGAAATTACAGGATTAGATGAAAAAGAAATATTAAAAATAAAAAAATAACAAGTAATAAATAATAATCTAAAAGCATGTATACTAAACTAAATAGTATATGTGCTTTTTTTATAAATAAATAGTAACAATTATAACATCAAACTGTAACAAAAATTTAACAATAAATTTGTTATGAAAACTTGCGTTTTTTTTTTTTAGTGTATGCTATAAGGGATAAAAGTGGAGGAGAGAATATGAAAAATAACAAAAGAGGTATATCACTAATAGTATTAATAGTAACGATAATCGTTATAATAATACTTGCTGCAGTAGTAATACTAACATTAAGTAAAAATAATCCAGTAGAAAGTGCAAGAAAGGCAAGATTTATGGAAGATGTAAGAAGTTTCCAAGATGAACTAGCACTAAGTGTATCAAAGGATTATGTAACAAAAAAAGAAAATAGGAATGATAAATTTAATGCAACAGAATTTGATAAAATTAAAGAATACATACCAAGTTTTACAAAAGATTATAAAGATAAATTTACAATACAAGAAGATGAACTTGTGTATAGTAAAGATAACGTAACAGAAAATGAGAAAAAATGGTTAGACGAATTAGGAATAGTAACAAAAGCTACAGTGCCAAATGAATGGAAAGAATTTATTGCTAGTGTGACAGATGATGGAGTACCAGTACCAAAAGGATTTACATATGTAGAAGGTACAAAGGAAACAGGAACAGTAATAAAAGATGAAAAAGGTAATGAATTTGTATGGATACCAGTAGATAATATAAATGATTACAAAAAAGATACAAGTTTTCCTGGTACTGTTCCTGAAAATGACGATTCATTGCCAACTGGAATAACAGACGAAGAATCAGATGTAGCAAAATATGGAGGTTTTTATATAGGAAGATATGAGGCAGGAACGTCAGATGAAACTTATGGAGGAAATAAAGTAGAAATACCAGTATCAAAAAAAGGAGCAGTAGTTTGGATTCTTATAGACTATAGTAATGCAAAAAGAAGTGCAGAACAAATGATAAGTAATAGTTATGTACAAACAGGACTATTAACAGGAAAAGCATGGGATACAACATGTCACTGGATAGAAGATTATGTAGAAACAATAGTTGATGACTCAAGTTTAACAGATAGCAGATTTTATGGAAATTATAGTAATTCTGATGGTTCTGCCAAAGTTGAAGGATCAGGTACAAAACAAACAGCGGGATATTCAGATGCATGGAAGACAAAAAATATATATGATTTAGCAGGAAATGTATGGGAATGGACGAACGAGATATATAGCTCAAGTCACATTTTTCGTGGTGGAAGTTACAATTATAGTGCTAAGTCTAGTCCAGTGTCGGATCGTAATAATGGTAATGGCAGTTATTCTAATTACGATGTAGGCTTTCGTGTAAGACTTTATATAAAGACAAACTGACCACTGTTAAAATAAAAATAACAAAAAAGGGAAAATAAAAAGATTCTAGTCAATTAAGTGTGTACATTTTTTAATTTATAAATTTAAATTAAACCAAAAAAAAAATATGTTATTGTATTGATAGAGCATATAGATTGTTAAATTGTTTGTTTTTTATATTTTAACATAATCTATATGCTTTTTCTATATTTAAGCAAAAATACTAAAATAACGCAAAAAGATTACATAACACTTGACTTTCGCTAAGAAATTTGTTATAATATAATTGTAAAAAATATTTTAAGGAGCTAAATTTAGTTAATGGAAATAATGTTTTAAGTTAAGACAAGCATATTAATAAAAAATATGAAACCACCTTAGCTTTAGTATTACATTATAAAGTTTATATTTTTAGTTTCTTTGTTTCTGGGGAGGAAACAATCATGAAAATCACAGCTACGGTAAAAGAATTAATCGAGATGGGAATTATTCCTAATAATTGTGCGATGCGTCAGCATCCAGATTCACTTGTCGAACTCATGAGCTCTGTAGATGAGCTTAAAGGATTTGTTGAAAAATACAATTCTGATAAAAAAGATGAATCAATGCAAAACATTGCGTATGCTATGGATATCGGTGACTTAAGAAAGGGAAGCAATATAGCTTATCTTGAAGTCCACATGATTCCTGAACAGTTCTTTTCAAAAGAAGGGATCGATGAATCTAAGATTGATATCGATAAAATTTTAAGAGAAATTACAGGAGAAGAAATTCCTGAAAAAGAATCGTTTCCAGATTCTGAAATCGATGACATTTTAGCCTTCATAGCAGCTACCATATTACCCTAACCTTTTTACACCGCCATTTATATGGCGGTGTAATTTTTATGGATAAATTAAATAATATAATTGTATTTACTTGAAAAAATACTTAAAATAATGTAATATATACTTATATAGAAAAGAGGAACTTTTATATGAGAATGTATGATATAATAGAAAAAAAAAGAGATGGAATTGAACTTACAAAATCTGAGATAGATTTTGTTATAAAAGGATATTGTAATGATGAAATTCCTGATTATCAGATGTCTGCTTTATTAATGGCAATATATTTAAATAAACTTACTAAAAGTGAATTGTTATATTTAACTGATGCTATGGCAAAATCAGCTAAAATTCTTGATTTATCTGATATAAAAGAAGAAGGAAAATATATTGTTGATAAACATTCAACAGGAGGAATTGGAGATAAAGTTACATTAATAGTCCTTCCAATAGTTGCATCTCTTGGGGTAACAGTTTTTAAAATGTCTGGAAAAGGGCTTGGATTTACTGGTGGTACTGCAGATAAATTAGAGTCAATAAAAGGATATGATATTAATATATCATTGGAACAAGCTTGTCATCAAGTACAAGATATAGGTGTTAGTTTAATTAGTCAAAGCCCTGAAATTGCAATTGCTGATAAAAAGTTATATGCATTACGTGATATTACAGCAACAGTTGAATCTATAGACCTTATAGCATCATCAATTATGAGTAAAAAATTAGCAAGTGGTGCTGACAAAATTTTAATAGACGTAACTGTTGGTAATGGAGCTTTTATGAAAAATATTGAAGAAGCAAGAAAATTATCAGAAACTTTAGTAGAAATTGGTAATTTAGCAGGGAAAGAAACTAAAGCTATAATTACAGATATGAATGAGCCATTAGGAAGAAATGTTGGAAACGCATTAGAGATTAAAGAAGTAATTTCTTTTTTACTTTCAGATGAAACTACTCTTTTATCAGAAGAAATTAAAGATTTAAAAGATGTCGTTTTTGAAATAGCAGCATATATGATAAAAATGGCAGGTTGTGGTGATGATATAGAGAAAAATAAAATAAAGATTATGGAAGCAATTACCTCTAGGAAGGCATATGATAAATTTATTGAACTTATAAAAGCACAAGGAGGTCATATCTATGAAGTATATATGGATTGGATAGGTATGAACTTAGATATGCCAGTATTAGAGGATAATATAAAATATATGAAAGAAATACATGCTCAAAAAGAAGGCTATATTGTTTCAATTGATAGTAAAAAAATAGGTGAAGCACTTGTTTGTCTTGGTGGAGGTAGACAAAAAAAAGACGATATAATTGACTATGCAGTAGGTTTTGAATTTAATAAAAAAGTTGGCGATAAAGTAAAAGAAGAAGAAACAATATTAAAAGTATTGTATAACGATAAAGAAAAATTTGATTTAGCTTTTGATTACATACAAGATGCAATAGTTATAGATAACATAGATGAAAATTTAGCATTAGCTTTAAAATCAAAACCACATGTATTAGATATAATAGGATAGGAGAAAAAATGAGAATAATAGCAGGAAAGTATAAAGCTAAAGTAATAAATAGTCCTAAAACAGAAAAAACAAGGCCAACATTAGATAGAGTAAAAGAGGCTGTGTTTAGTATACTAACTCCATATATACAAGATTCAAATGTTTTAGACTTGTTTTCTGGTACAGGAAATTTAGCATTAGAGGCAATAAGTAGAGGTGCAAAATTTGCTTGGTTAAATGATAAGGAAAATATAGCAATATCTACTATAATATCGAATGTAGAGTTGACTAACTCTAAAAGTTGTGTTAAAATAACAAAGAAGGATTTTGTTAAGTGTCTAAAGCAAATACAAACTTTAAAATTGAATTTTGATATTATATTTTTAGATCCACCATATGATAGTAAATATGCTTTAGAAACATTAAAATATATATCAGATTGTAAAGAAATTTTATCAAAAGAAGGTATTATAGTATACGAAACGGATAAAAATTATATGAATAAACTAGAGAAAAAAGATTCTAAATTATCTTTAGATTTTACAAATTTGAAATGTATAGATAGTAGAAATTATGGAAATGTAATTTTAAAGTTTTTTAAATGGAGGTAAGTATAATGGAGTTTTTTACATTATTAGAGAGTTTAGAAGATATGCTTGAATCTAGTTCGAAAGTACCATTTTCTTCAAAAGTAATGGTAGATATTGATGAAGCACGTGATATTATTGAGGATATTAGACTTAAATTACCAGATGAATTAAAACAAGCAAAATGGGTAAAAGAAGAAAGACAAAGAATAATTGAGGATGCACAAAAAGAAGCTGATAATATAATAAAAAACGCTGAATCTAAAATAGTTACTATGATAGATGATAATGTTATAACTAAACAAGCATTGGCTCAAAAAGAAGAAATAATAGAAAATGCAAATAAAGTATCTAAAGAAATTTGTACTGGTACGCATGAATATGCAAATGCTATTTTAGAAAAAGTAGAAGATGTATTAAAAGAGACTTTAGATGTAGTTCAAAATAATAGAAGAGAATTAAATTAAAACACTAAATAGGGGTTGGTGTAAGAATAAATGGGAAGAAGAAAAAACACAAAAACTAGAAGTAATAGTAATAATACAAAAAGCACAAAAAAAGCTAATAAAACTTTTGCAAGCGATATGCATGGAGGCATATTAGTAGTTGTAGGATTAATTTTATTTGTTTTTTTTATTTTTAAAAGTGTAGGAACTTTTGCTGGATTTTTAAATAATGTTGCAAGAGGCATTTTTGGTAATATGGCTTTAGTATTAGCTTTAATATTTGTTATTGTAGGAATACATGAAATAGTTTCTGAAAAGAAGATAAAATCATCTAAAGAAATATACAAAGGGTTAATACTATTAGGACTTGTATGTTCAATAATTTATTCTTTTACATTATATAACCTCTCTTTATTTGAAAATCCTATAAAATTTATTGTAGACTCATATAATGCAGGAGTAGATGGAACAAATATAGCAGGTCTTATTGGAGCTATTGTTGCCACTTTTCTTGTTAAATTAATAGGAAATTTAGCTACTAGAGTTTTACTTATTTTTGTTACTATAATAACAGCGTTATGCTTTTTTGATATATCTTTTAAACAATTATTTAATGGTATAGCTAATATATTTAAATATATAGGAAATGGTATATCATATGTTTGTTCAGTGCTTTTTAGAGGTGATGAACAAGAGGATAATAAAATAAATGAAGACGATGATGAAGTAGATAAAAATACTAAACTTTCTAGAAAGCAAAGAAGATTAGAAGCTTTGAAAAATGAAGAATTACAATTAAAAATGCAAGAAAAAGGTAATCCTAATGCTGATAAAAATTTAAGACTTGCTAATGCTGAACAATTAGAATTTGATTTTAATAAACTAGGAGGTAAGCCTAGCGATAACGAAATACAAGCAAAGCAACAAAGAGATGAATTCTTTAAAAAGCAAAAAGAACAAAAAGAAGATTCTTCTTTAAAAGAAGTTCTTACAATAGATCACACAAAACTTTCTGAAGAAGATAATTATGTATTTCCATCAATTAGTCTTTTAGGAAAACCTAAAGTAGGAGAAGCTTTTGATAAAAAAGCAATTCGTGATACTGCCGTTAAATTACAAAAAACTTTAGCAAGTTTTGGAGTTGAAGCAAAAGTTACTAATATAACTAAAGGCCCTACTGTAACAAGGTATGAACTTACTCCAAATACAGGGGTTAAAGTAAGCAAGATAGTTAATTTATCAGATGATATAGCACTTAACTTGGAAGCTAAGAGTATAAGAATAGAAGCACCTATTCCTGGAAAGGCAGCAGTTGGAATTGAAGTACCAAACAAGAATTCTGAGGCTGTAACTTTAAGAGAAGTTATTGAATCAGACGTATTTGAAAAAGCAGAGTCTAAACTTACATTCGCACTAGGTAAAGATGCCGCAGGAAATATTTGTGTAGGTGATATTGCTAAGATGCCTCATGCCCTTATAGCTGGTGCAACAGGTTCTGGTAAAAGTGTATGTATAAATTCTATAATAGTATCAATATTATATAAAGCAAAACCTAGTGAAGTAAAACTAATATTAATTGATCCTAAAATGGTTGAGTTATCTGGATATAACGGTATACCTCACTTACTTATTCCTGTTGTTACTGATCCTAAAAAAGCTGCAGGAGCACTTAATTGGGCAGTACAAGAAATGGTAAAAAGATATAGTTTGTTTGCATCAGTGGGAGTAAAAGACTTAAAAGGATATAACAAAATAATTGAAAAAAAAGAAGGAGCAAAACTTCCACAAATTGTTATTATTGTAGATGAACTATCTGATCTTATGATGGTAGCACCAAATGATGTAGAAGATGCAATATGTCGTTTAGCACAAATGGCAAGAGCAGCAGGTATGCATTTAATTATAGCTACTCAAAGACCATCAGTAGATGTTATTACTGGTATAATTAAAGCTAATGTTCCATCTAGAATAGCTTTTACTGTTTCATCTCAAGTAGATTCTAGAACTATATTAGATTCTGCAGGTGCAGAAAAATTACTTGGTAGAGGAGATATGTTATATTATCCTACAGGTGAAATAAAACCTTTAAGAATGCAAGGAGCATTTATTTCTGAAAAAGAAATTGAAAAAATAGTTGATTCTATTAAACAAACTTCAGAGTCCACTTATAGTGAAGATATATTACAATCAATTGAAAAAGCTGGTACAAATAATTCTAAAGGTGGTAGTGATTCATCTGATGAAGATGATGAAGCAGATGCTTTATTAGAAGATGCGATAGATTTAGTTGTAGATATTGGACAGGCATCTGCATCTATGTTACAAAGAAGATTTAAAGTAGGACATTCAAGAGCCGGAAGAATAATTGATCAAATGGAAGCAAGAGGCCTTATTTCTGGATATGAAGGTAGTAAGCCACGACAAGTTTTAATTTCAAAAACAGAGTGGCAAGAACTAAAAATGGGAAATTCACCTCAAGTAGAAGAAACAGAAAATAGTAATAATACAGAATATACTGGACAAACTAATGTAATTTATGATGGAATGTTGATGACAAAAAACATTAATCAAAGTAATTCAAATAATTCAGATAAAGTAAATTTATAATAATTAGAATAGGAGATATAAAAATGGCAATTAGAACAATCAGACTAAAAGGTGATGATATATTAACTAAAAAAGCAAAAAAAATAGAAGTTGTAGATGAAAAAATAAAAACATTAGCAAATGATATGTTAGAAACAATGTATTCAAACGATGGAATTGGACTTGCTGCATGTCAAGTTGGAATGTTAAAAGCTATGATTGTATATGATGTAAAATGGATTGAGGATACTGATTCTAAAGGTAGGAAAATAAAACCAAAAAAAGAACCTCATATACTTATTAATCCAATAATAACATATAAATCTAAATCTATGGTAGAAGTAGAAGAAGGATGTCTTAGTTTTCCTAATGAATTTGATAATGTATACAGGCATGAAAAAATAAAAGTAGAGTATACTGATATTAATGGGAATAAAAAGGTAAAATCAGTTTCTGGAATGGAGTCTGTAGTTATACAACATGAAACTGATCATTTAGAAGGAATTGTTTTTTTAGATAGAGTAAAAGAAAACAAGAATATTAAATAATAAATAATAAATAATAAATATAAATTATATAAATATTTTACGGAGGTATCATGAAGAAAAAGGTTATAATGGCGGTGTTCCTAATAGGAATACTATTAATAGTTGGATTTAGTGTATATGGTCTTAACAAGTTCTTTAATAGCCCAGAAATGTTAACTAAAAAATATAGTGAAGAACTTGGAGATGTTATATCTTTAGAAGATAATCAAAAGGTAATACGTGTAATAAAAGACTATGTAAATAACGATGATATTGAAGATTATGTCGTGTTGTATGGAGTAGAAAAATATTCGGATATGTCAGCAGTAGAAGGTGCAGCACCTAATCTTGAGATGTATTCAAATGTTGGTATACAATATATAAATGGAGAAAATACTGAAGTTATAAAATACGATATAGGAAAAACTTTTGATGTAAATATTGAAATGTCAGTAGAAATTGAAAATAATATAAATTACATATTTATAGCTGATGCAAATGGTGGAAATGCTTGTTTATTAAAATTAAATGAAGATAAAACTTTTACTGATTTAATAAAAGATAGTCTTGGTGATGATCCTAAAGGTTATACAATATCATCTACTTGGGATACTACTAATACTTCAAAATTAAAAATAAAACTTGATAAAGCAGATATTTCATATTTACCAGATAAAACAGAAGAATACATATTAGATTATACAAATACTAAAGTAAATCAAACATCATATAGACAAAAATATGTAATGAATAAATTTAATTATTTCATAGCTGATGAAGTAAAAATAGAAAAAGATAATAAAAAAGAAAATAAAACTGATAATAAGACTGATACTAATTCATCAGATTCTACTAATAAATCACAAGAAGAAAATTCTAATACAGAAAATGTGCAAACAGAAACAACAACTCAAAATACGCAAAATGATGATACAAAAGTAGAAGTAAACAAAAATAGTGATACAAAAAAATTACAAATTATTGGAACGCAAAATATATTATATCTAAACTCAACTTCTAGTGATATAAAAAATGACTATAAAAAAGCTGAAGGAAAAGTTAAGACTATATTTGAAATAAAAGACGGAAAACTTGTTGTAGTTGATGTAGTAGTTGAAAAATAATAAATATAAAGGTAGGTACTATGAATATAAAGTATCTATCTTTTGTTATTGTTGTCATAAGTTATAACCTTACAAAAATGTAAGGTTATTTTGCTTTCTTTTATGATATAATAAATAATGGTATTGGAGGTATAAAATAATGCAAAAAATATTAATAATTGAAGATGATGAAAAATTAAGAAATGAAATAGAAATATTTTTTAATAATAATGGATATAAAACAGAATCTTTAAAAAAATTCGATAATATAATCCAAGATATAATAGATATAAATCCAAATCTAATATTATTAGATATTAATTTACCTGGAACAGATGGAGAATATGTTTTAAAAGAAATTAGGAAACAATCTAATGTACCAATTATTATTGTAACAAGTAGAGATAATGAAATAGATGAATTATTAAGTATAAATTATGGTGCAGATCACTATATTACGAAACCTTTTAATATTCAAATATTACTTGCTAAAACAAATTCACTATTAAAAAGAAGTAATATGAAAACTGAACAAGATAAAATAGATGTTGAAAATTTTATTATCAATTTATCTGATAGTACAGTAATCAAGGATGGTAAAAAAATTGACTTAACAAAAAATGAGCTTAAAATATTAAAATATTTAAGTAAGAAAAGAGGAAAGATTGTATCACGAGAAGAAATTATGGATTATTTATGGGAAAGTAATAGCTTTATTGATGATAATACTCTAACAGTAAATATAACTAGATTAAGAAATAAATTAGAAGAACTAAATTTAAAAGAATTATTAGAAACTAAAAGAGGACAAGGATATATATTAAAGTAGGAGGGAAATATGAAATTTACTAGTTTTATAAAAGATAAAATATTACAAATTAGTTTAATTGTATTTGGAATTTCCACTATAGAAATATTTTTGATTTGTTATCCTTATGGAAATTTTATAAAAATCTATATTCCGTTAAGCTTACTAATTTTATATTTTGTTTCTATTATTATAGAATATTTTAATAAAAAAATATATTATAATAATATTTATAGATTATTAGATGAATTAAAGGAAAAATATTTGATAACAGAAATTATTGAAAATTCTAGTTTTGTAGAAGGAAAAATTTTAAAAGAAATATTAGAACAAATTGATAAATCTATGATTGAAAATGTAAATAAATATAAATATTTGCAAGAAGATTATAAAGAATATATAGAAATGTGGATTCACGAAATAAAAATACCAATAGCTAGTCGGTAAAATGATAGTAGAAAATAATAAAAGCCAAGTTACTAAAAGTATAGATGAAGAGCTAGATAAAATAGAAAATTACATTGAACAAGCATTATATTATGCTAGAATTAATACTGTAAATAAAGATTATTATATAAAGAAAAATAATTTAGAAGATATAGTAAATGAATGTATCAAAAAAAATAGAAAAGTTTTAATTGGAGAAAAAATATTTATTGATACTCACGATTTAAAAATATTTGTAAATACTGATAGTAAATGGATTGTATTTATTTTAAACCAAATTGTTCAAAATAGTATAAAATATAGAAAACAAAAAGAACAATCTAAAATTGAAATTTATGGGGTAAAAGGAAAAGAAAATGTTGTTTTATATATAGAAGATAATGGAGTGGGAATAAAAAAAGGAGAAATAACGAGGGTATTTGAAAAAGGATTTACAGGAACAAATGGAAGAATGTTAAATAAAAAATCTACAGGAATAGGACTATATTTATGTAAAAAACTATGTGACAAATTAGGAATTGCAATAGAATTGAATTCCATTCAGAATGAAGGAACTAAAGTAAAATTAGTATTTCCAAATAGTAGTTATATTGATATGAAATAGAAACCTTACAAAAGTGTAAGGATTTTGTAAGCTAAATCGATGGCAACTATTTTAAAAAGCTAGTATAATTTTAGTTAAGTTAGAAAGGAGTTTTTTATATGGAAAGAATTTTAGAAGTACAAAATATAGAAAAATACTATGGAAACAAATCAAACTTAACAAAAGCAATAACAAGTATTAGCTTTAATGTTGATAAAGGAGAATTTGTAGGTATTATGGGAGCAAGTGGATCAGGAAAAACTACATTATTAAATTGTATATCTACAATAGATAGAGTAACAGCAGGTCATATAGTTGTAAATCAAGAAGATATCACAAAGTTAAAAGGAAACAAATTAAATAAGTTTAGAAGAGAAGAATTAGGATTTATTTTTCAAGATTTTAATTTATTAGATACCTTAACTTGCTATGAAAATATAGCACTTGCTTTAACAATTCAGAGAGTAAATGCAAAAGAGATTGATAAAAGAGTAAATGAAATTGCAGAAAAACTAGAAATAAAAGAAATCTTAAAAAAATATCCTTATCAAGTATCTGGAGGACAAAAACAAAGAGTGGCATCAGCAAGAGCAATTATTACAAAGCCAAAACTTGTGCTTGCAGATGAGCCGACTGGAGCGTTAGATTCAAAATCTGCAAGACAATTACTAGAAAATTTTGAGTTTTTAAATGAGAAACTACAAGCAACAATTTTAATGGTAACTCACGATGCTTTTACAGCATCTTATGCAAGTAGAATATTATTTATTAAGGATGGAAAAATATTTAATGAATTAATAAAAGGAAATGATACAAGAAAAGAATTTTTTGAGAAGATAATTGAGGTACAAACACTTCTTGGAGGTGACCTTAGCAATGTTATTTAAATTGTCAATAAAAAATATGACAAAGAGCATAAAAGATTATAGCATATACTTTTTAACATTAGTTTTAGGTGTAGCAATATTTTATATGTTTAATTCATTAGATAGTCAACAAGCAATGCTAGAGGTTTCTCAATCTACAAGAGATATTATAAAACTTATGATTAGTATGCTTGGATTTGTATCCGTATTTGTAGCAGTAGTATTAGGACTACTAATTGTATATGCAAACAACTTCTTAATAAATAGAAGGAAAAAAGAATTTGGTATATATATTACACTTGGAATGGGCAAAAGACAGATATCAAAAATTATTCTATTAGAAACATTATTTGTCGGAATAATATCACTTGCAGTTGGACTTGTAATTGGTATATTTGCATCACAATTTATGTCAATATTAGTTGGTAAATTGTTTGAAGTAGATATGAGTGAATTTTATTTTGTATTTTCAAAATATGCTTGTATAAAAACTTGTATATATTTTGCAGTAATGTATTTAGCAGTAATGGTTTTTAATACAATGACAATTTCAAGATATAAACTAATTAATTTGTTAAATGCTACAAAGAAAAATGAAAAAGTAAAAATGAGCAATCCGTTTTTAGCAGTTTTAGTATTCATATTTGGTAGTAGTATTCTAGGTTTTGCTTACTGGAAAGTAACAGGAGATGTAAATTCAATGAACACAGCAAAAAAGATCTTGCCTCCAATTATAATGGGAATTGCTGGGACGGTATTAATCTTTTGGTCTTTATCTGGATTTATAATAACAGTTATTCAAAAAATGAAACATATTTATTTTAAAGATACAAATATGTTTGTCTTAAGGCAAATAAATAATAAAATTAATACAATGGTTATAAGTATGAGTGTTATATGTTTAATGCTATTTATGACAATTAGTATTTTATCATCTAGTTTAGCATTAAGAAATACTATGCAAAGAGATTTAATAGAAATGACACCAGTAGATTTGAATTTATATAAAACTGCTAATTTACCAGAAAGTTATATAAAATACAAAAAAGAAATTAGGCCTTCAAAAAAACAAAGAGAAGATTCAAGACATCCTATTAGAGAAACATTGATCAGTAATGGACTTGATATGAATTTACTAAAAGATATTGTTGAAATAGATGTGTATGCTACAAATGATTTAACTTGGGAAACTTTTTTTTCAGATAGTTTTAATGAAGTAAAAGAGGAATTTCCAGGACTTGATTATAAAACATCAGAAAAAATAGTAAAAATATCTGATTATAACAAAATAGCTAAATTGTATGGTATAAAAGAATATAGCTTAAATGAAGATGAATACATTGTGCTTTGTGATTTTGCTAGTCAAACTAAGTTAAGAAATAAAGTATTGGCAAAAGGAAATTATCCTTTAACGATTGCAGGAAAAGAATATAAATCAAAATATAATGAATGTAAAGAAGGATTTATTACGATGTCAACAAGTCATACAAATACAGGAATTATAGTAGTTCCAGATAGTTGCCCATTAACAGAAGAAATGAAAGAAATGTATTTATTATCAGCAAATTATAATACTAAAACAGATGAAGAAAAACAAGAAATTGAAAAATTATTTGCAGGAAATGAAAATTCTTCAAATCTTATAAAATCATTAAACGATAATGGAATAGAAATTGATGGTATGACAAAAATTAGTTTAAGGGAAGCAAGTATAGGAGTAGCAACAATAGTAGTATTTATAGCAATTTATTTAGGAATTATATTTTTAATAGCTAGTAGTGCTATTTTGGCATTAAAACAATTAACAGAAGCAAATGATAATAAACAAAGATATACCATTTTAAGAAAAATTGGTTGTGATGAAAAGATGATTAACAAAGCTTTATTTAGACAAATAGGTATTTTCTTTGGCATTCCACTTATTTTAGCAATTATACATTCTATTTTTGGAATACAATTTGCAATAACAATAATGTCAGGACTTGCATCAAAAGATGATTTACTACCTTCTGTTATATGGACAGTAATAATTATTGGTATAATATATGGATCATATTTTATAGCAACATATTTTGGTGGAAAAAATATCATTAAAGAGGGGGACTAGAGAATGTTTGGATTTACAAAATTGATATTTGCTAGAATGATAAGTATAGTTAATATAGTTGTAATACTTGGATTAAGTATATTTGGAAGAGTGGACTTAAAAAAAGAGTTTATACTTAATGCATATAATAAGGTTATTTTATTTTTTGGGGATAATTCATTAACAAATGATAACAAACTAAAAGGAAAAAGAGAATATGGTGTAGATCATTATGTAGGTACATATACGGCAAATTATACTGACTATACAGGAGAAGAAATATTATTTGGAGGAACGATAATAAATAGAAAAAATAAAGAATATATAAAATTAAAAATAAAAGTAAAAAAAGAAAGTGGTAATATTAGTGTAATTAATAAACTAGGAAATAATGAAATAACTTTAATAGATGATACAGGAGAATATGAAAACAATGTTTACATAGAAGGATTAAGTTATTATCTAATAGTACGTTTAGATAACTTTAAAGGATATATTAATATAGAAACACAATAATGTATTTTTTAAATTTTAGCAATTTTTTAATAAGTTATTTAAATTTTATTAAAAATATGTTATACTAGTTTTACATAATGGATAATTAAAAATAGGTGTAATTTGTATCTACTTTATATTTATTATACAATAATCTAAATTTATTAGAAAGGAGCTAAATATATGAGCTTAATAATAAATGTACCATATGATGAAAAAGATGAGGCAAAGTCATTAGGAGCAAAATGGAATCCAAATTTAAAGAAATGGTATGTTGATGAAAGAAAAAACTATTATAAATTTGAAAAATGGATATTAGGAAACAAAGAATATGTTTCTATATTATGCGATTATTTTTATATTGTAGAAGGAACTCATATATGCTTTAAATGCCACAAACCAACAAAAGTTATAGGATTTGGAGTTAAAAATTTTTTTGAAGTATATGATTCAAAAGAATATGATAACGAAGATAATTTTTGCTATTATGATGATGTTATACGTATAGGTTCTCATATTGAGCCATTATCAAAAGATCTACTTGATAAATTAAAAGAAAAATATAATTATTATGAGAGTTATTCAAAAACTGTAAATGCATCATATTTAGCAAATCATTGTTCAAACTGTAAAGTAATACAAGGAGAATTTTTCTTATTTGGAGAAGTTGATACACCTTTTTTTATAGATAGTATAGAAAAAGCTAAACAATTGAAATTGTATAAAATACCATTAGAAAACGATGTAATTGTAGATTTGGATATTGGTTTTGGTTCAGAAGATTATTTAATCGAAAAATATGCACAAAAATTTGACTTTTAGTATAAAAGAGTTTAGATCTACTAAAAACTAATTTGTGATTTATAAATTGGTTTTTAGTAGTTTTTTTGTTTTTAAAATATATAAAAATATATTATAGATTCATTTAATAAAAATATTGACACATTGATTAATTTATTAT
The DNA here is from genome assembly GCA_947630145.1 of uncultured Clostridia bacterium. Taxonomy (GTDB): domain Bacteria; phylum Bacillota; class Clostridia; order TANB77; family CAG-465; genus CAG-465. The sequence goes on from CANRGL010000008.1 coordinate 15,427, forward strand.
AAAATACAAACAAAAGTTCTTGATATTGAAAATGCAATAAATTTTGAAATAATTAGTTCTATTTAAATTAAAATTTTAAATATTATAAAAAATATTTTTTACTTTTATAAAATATAATATATAACAATTGACTTAAAATTTTATGTTTGATATAATAAAGAGGTTAGAAGAGGTAAAAATATGATAGAAGATAGAGTAGTATCGCCAGAATATATTGAAAATGAAGAGGAAGAAAAAGAAGAAGTAACATTAAGACCAAAACTTTTTGATGAATATATTGGACAAAATAAGGTAAAAGAAAATTTAAAAGTATATATTGAAGCTGCTAAAAAAAGAGAAGAAGCTTTAGATCATGTTTTGTTATATGGACCTCCAGGACTTGGAAAAACTACACTTGCAACTATAATAGCAAACGAAATGGGAAGCAATATAAAAATAACATCAGGTCCTGCAATAGATAAAGCAGGGGATTTAGCAGCAATACTTACCAATTTACAAGAAAATGATATTTTATTTATTGATGAAATACATAGACTTAATAAATCAGTAGAAGAAGTATTGTATCCTGCTTTAGAGGATTTTGTATTAGATATAGTGATAGGAAAAGGCCCATCAGCAAGATCTATAAGGCTTGACCTTCCAAAATTTACTTTAGTTGGAGCAACAACAAAAGCAGGGTCTTTATCATCTCCATTAAGAGATAGATTTGGAATTATACATAAATTAGAACTTTATGCAAATAAGGATTTAGCAAAAATTATATCAAGAAGTGCTAATATTTTAAATTTTTCTATAAATGATGAAGCAAGTTTAGAAATAGGATCTAGATCAAGGGGAACACCAAGAATTGCTAATAGACTTTTAAAAAGAGTAAGAGATTTTGCTTTAGTAGAAGGAAAAGATGTTATCGATTATGAAATAGCAAAGAAAGCTTTAGATAGACTTGAAATAGATGAAATAGGCCTAGATAATTCTGATAGAGAAATGTTAGATACTGTAATAACAAAATTTAATGGTGGACCTGTTGGACTTGATACACTTGCAGCTTCTATTAGTGAAGATAGGGATACAATTGAAGATGTATATGAACCTTATCTTATGCAAATAGGTTTTCTTACAAGAAGTCCAAGAGGAAGAATTGTAACAAGACTTGCATATGAACATTTGGGATATAAATTTAATAAAGAATAAAGGAGATAAATTTATGAAAAAATATATTATACTTTCAGTAGTGATTTTAATTATATTAATTTTTGCTATTTTAGTAACAATGGTTTTGAAAAACAATAACAATAACAACAATAATAATAATAATAATGTTATAATTGGAAAAACAATATATAAATATCCAAATAAAACTTCTATTATAATATTAGATAATGGTGATGTAGAAAAAGGTACAACAACAGATGAATTAAATGTAGATGGTACATCAAATTCTATTGAATATAAAAAAACAAAAAATATAACTGATAATGAGTTAGAAAAGCTTAAATCTATGATACAAGATATAAAAAATTATAAACAAAGTAATAGAGAAGATTATTCAAAAGACATTGGGTTATTTATTAGAATAGATGGTGAAAACTATAGTACTATATATTATGATCAAGAAAAAGTAGATAATTTAAATGATTATTTTGAAAGTTTAATAAAATAGGAAGGAAAGCTATGGAAGATAATAAACTAAAAATAGGTGGAATATATAGGCATTTTAAAGGAAAGGACAAGTTGTATAAAATAGACAATATAGCAATAAATTCTGAAACTTTAGAAGAATGGGTTGTATATACTGCTATTTATGGTGATAAAAAAACATGGATAAGACCAAAATATATGTTTTTTGAAAAAGTACCAGAGGGAAAAGAAAATCCACTAAATCAAGAATATAGATTTGAATATATAGGAGATGAAATATAATTGAGAAAATTACTTATGCATTGTTGTTGTGCTCCTTGTTTTACATATATTGAAAACGATATAAAATTAAATGGTATAAAAAATAAAGAAGGAAATCTAGAAAAAGTAGATCTTACCGCTTGTTTTTATAACCCTAATATTCATCCTAAAGTAGAATATGAAAGAAGAAAAAATGCATTTATAGAGTTTTGTAAAATTAAAGATTGCAAAAATGTAGTAATAGATGAGTATGATATGAATGGATATATAAAATATGTAATAGAAAATGTCGGAGAGAACAAAAAGTACAAAAAAAGATGTGAATATTGTTACTATATGAGATTAAAAGAAGTATTTGAATATGCAAAAGAAAATAAGTTTGATATGGTTGCTACTACTCTTACTATAAGCCCATATCAAAATCATGGATTAATAGAAAAAGCAGGAAGAATCTTAGAAAAAGAGTATGGTATTGAATATCTTACTACTGATTATAGAGATTATTTTAGAGTTGGCCAAAAAATGGCAAGAGAACTAGGAATATATATGCAAAAATATTGTGGTTGTGTGTTCTCTTTTGATAATGGAAAGTGGGTATATTAATGAAAAAATATTCTAAAGAAAAATTAAAATTAAGAAGAGGTATAAAAGTTGTAATTATTATACTATGTATAATAGCTGTACTTTGTATAGGAGTTTTGTTATTTTCACTATTTACTAAAGATGTTGTAGTTCAAAAAATTGATTCATCTCCTAGCAATGTATCTGATGATGTTGCAAGAAATTCAACACCAGTTATAATTAATAATTTAATACTTGGTGCTACATATGATAAAAAATGGGTATCAAGTGAAAGATATTATTTAAATAGTCAAAATGGAGAAAATACTGAAATTGATGCATATTCTAAAGAAGGAAAAATGGGAAAATATACTATAGGAAAAATTTCAAAAGATACTAAAACAGCAAGTATATATACAACAATTTCAAAGCAAAACTTACTTAATGAATATTTTGCAGTAGCAACGTCAAACAATAACGTAATGCCAAATCCAGCAAATAAAATAATTAATATTGATGAGAGTTATATACAAGATGTAAAAAAAGCATTAGGTGTATATAGACTATTTAATATGAGTGTTAGGATAACAGAAGTATATGATATAACTTTATCACAAACAGAAAAAGGCTATTTAATATTTGCTACAAATGAGGTAAATAAAGGAAAAGGTGTATATAGTACAATAATTTATGTAAGTAATTCAGGAAAAAGAAAGCTTATTAAGTATAACTTCGTAAATGACAAACAAAACGCAGAAAATTGGCCAATATATTCTTTTGGTTTTGTTGCAGATTTAAATTCTGATGGAACAAATGAATTACTTATTCAAGAAACAAAAGAATTTGAAGTTAAGTATGATTTATTAGAGTATAAAAATAACAATTTTTATGAAATAATGTCTACAGTTGCAAAACAGTAATATAAATGAAAGTTATAAAAGAATAATAAAGTATAGTGTGAAAATAAAAAAATCACACTATATTTTTTTATAAATAAATAGTAACAAAACTAACATTAAACTGTAACAAAAATTTAACAAAAAAATTGTTATGAAAACTTGCGTTTTTTTTTTTTTAGTGTATGCTATAAGGGATAAAAATGGAGGAGAGAATATAAAATGAAAAATAACAAAAGAGGTATATCCCTAATAGTATTAATAGTAACGATAATCGTTATAATAATCTTAGCTGCAGTAGTAGTATTAACATTAAGTAAAAATAATCCAGTAGAAAGTGCAAGAAAGGCAAGATTCATGGAAGATGTAAGAAGTTTCCAAGATGAATTAGCACTAAGTGTATCAAAGGATTACGTAACAAAAAAAGAAAATAGAAATGAAAAGTTTAATGCAACAGAGTTTGATGATATGAAAAACTACATACCAAGTTTTACAAAAGATTATGATGGAAAGTTATATGTAAAAGACGATGAATTAATGTATGAAGAAGATAACGTAACAGAAAAAGAGAAAAATTGGTTAGAAGAATTAGGAATAGGAAAAAAAGCTACAGCAAAAGTACCAGATGATTGGAAAGATTTTATTGCTAGTGTAACAGAAGATGGAGTACCTATTCCAAAAGGATTTACATATGTAGAAGGTACAAAAGATACAGGAACAGTAATAAAAGATGAGAATGATAATGAGTTTGTATGGATACCAGTAGATGATGTAAGCAATTATGCAAAAGATACAAATTTTCCTGGTACTAAACCTACAGGTGATGATTCATTGCCAACTGGAATAGAAGATGAAACAGCAGATGTAAAAGAATACGGAGGTTTTTATATAGGAAGATATGAGGCAGGAACACCAGATGAAACTGAAGTTACAAGAACAAACTCAGTAGCAACGCCTGTATCTAAAAAAGGAGCAGTAGTTTGGACAAATATAAACTATGATAATGCAAAGAAAAGTGCAGAACAAATGATAAGTAATGGTTATGTACAAACAGGACTATTAACAGGGAAAGCATGGGATACAACATGCCATTGGATAAAAGATTATGTAGAAACAATAGCTGACGATTCAAGTTTAACAGATAGTAGATTTTATGGAAATCATTCTGATTCAGCGTCTCCAGCAAGTGTTGTAGGATCAGGTACAAAACAAACAGCAGGATATTCAGAAAAATGGAAGACAAAAAATATATATGATTTAGCAGGAAATGTATGGGAATGGACAAACGAGGTATATAGCTCAGGTCGCATTAATCGTGGTGGAAGTTACTATTATAGTGCTAAGCGTAATCCAGTGTCGTATCGTGATTTCAATAATAGCAGTGATTCTGGTTACAGTATAGGCATGCGTCCTAGGCTTTATATAAAGACAAACTGACCACTGCCAGATAAATTAGTTATATAGTTTATACAAAAATGGAGTTTGCATAAATGTAAATATAGATAAAATATGAGTTATATTATAAATAATAATGAAAATATTCATATATACTATAAAAAGTAATATGAATATTTTTTTGTAAGTAACAAAACTAACATTAAACTGTAACAAAAATTTAATAATAAATTTGTTATGAAAACTTGTGTTTTTTTTTTTTTAGTGTATGCTATAAGGGATAAAAATGGGGGAGAGAATATGAAAAATAACAAAAGAGGTATATCTCTAATAGTATTAATAGTAACGATAATCGTTATAATAATCTTAGCTGCAGTAGTAATACTAACATTAAGTAAAAATAATCCAGTAGAAAGTGCAAGAAAGGCAAGATTTATGGAAGATGTAAGAAGTTTCCAAGATGAATTAGCACTAAGTGTATCAAAGGATTATGTAACAAAAAAAGAAAATAGAAATGATAAGTTTAACGCAACAGATTTTGATAAAATTAAAGAATACATACCAAGTTTTACAAAAGACTATGAAAAAAAGCTAAAAATAGTAGAAGATGAACTAATATATGAAGAAGAAAATGTAACAGAAAATGAGGAAAAATGGTTAGAAGAACTAGGGATAGGAAAAAAAGAAAGTTTTGCTAAAAAAGTAAAAGAAGATCCAAAAACATATTATGGAAAATATGTAACAAATTATACAACAGATCATGATGAAACAAAAGACGCAGTAGAAAAATGGCAAATATTTCATTCAGATGGAGAACATATTTATTTAATATCAGATGATTATATAAGTTATCAATATGTACCAAAAGGAAAAGGTGGAAATTCTATTTCTGCTTATAGTGATCCTACTTATTCCGATTATGTAATAAGTTTTATGGACGTTTATAAAGGCTATAAAGGATCAGAGGATATAGTAAAAAATTCAAAAGCAAAAAAATGGATAAGTTGGGTAGATGAATATTCTGGCACTACAAGTGAAAATATACGAGCAGTAGCATATATGCTAGATACAAATGAAAATGTATGGGGGACATTTGCAGGAAGTATGGCAGAATATGCAATAGGAGGACCAACATTAGAGATGTTTGTAGAGTCATATAACATGACTCATGAAGAAGAAAGTCAACAACTTGAATGTAAAGAATTTTCAAGTGCTGGTTACAAAATAAAAAAAGGAGATGGAAGTTATGGTAATAGCTGTTCTGGCTTATTAAAAAATGAATTAAATAATTTATATGTAATACCAGAAAGAGAAAAAGCTTATGCAACGTATTTTGCCTCTCCAGGTTCTGGTAGTCCTAATTTTATAAGATATATTAGTTGTGATTGTAAGATTAGTTCTTATGAATGTTCAAGTGCAGGTATAGGATTACGTCCTGTAGTATGCTTAAAATCTGATGTTACATTAATATCATCAGGAGAAGATTTTAAGATAGAATAAAAAATATGAAAAAAGTATTGTAAATTTAATATTTTAATAGTATAATATTAATATAACGTTGAAGGGACGAGTAAGTTTATACACTGCTAAAAGAGAGAGTTAGTCATAGGCTGTAAGCTAACTTTAGTAAGAATTTACCGAAGACTACCCCTGAGTTAATGGGAAACCATCGTTGATTACGTAAAATCATAATGAAGTAAAAAATAGGGTGGAACCGTGCAATATATAAATATTGTACCCCTATAGTAAGAGTGTATTCTCTTTCTATAGAGGTACATTTTTATATATAAAAAAGGAGTGATTTTATGAAATTTTTAAACAATAAAGGAGAAATATTTGAAGGAGATTATGATATTAATATTGCAAGGCATACATCATCTCATATACTAGCACAGGCTATAAAAAGATTATATCCAAGTGCTAAGCTTGCAATAGGTCCCGCTATTGATACAGGATTTTATTATGATTTTGATGATATTTCTATAAAGCAAGAAGATCTTTTAAAGATTGAAGATGAAATGAAAAAAATAATAAAAGAAAATTTAAAAATTGAAACTTTTGAGTTATCAAAAAATGATGCTATAAAGTGGGCAAAAGAAAATAATGAAATTTATAAAGAAGAATTAATAAATGATTTAAAAGATGATGAGAGGATTACATTTTTTAAACAAGGTGAATTTACTGATCTTTGTGTAGGCCCTCATATGTTATATACAAAAAGTGTAGGTAAGATTAAACTTATATCAACTACTGGTGCATACTGGAGAGGAAACGAAAAAAATAAAATGCTTACAAGAATATATGGTACAGCATTTAAAACACAAGAAGAGTTAGATGAATTTATTCTAAAAAGAGAAGAGGCTAAAAAAAGAGATCACAATAAGCTTGGACGTGAAATGGAATTATTTACAACTGTAGATATCGTAGGTCAAGGACTTCCAATAATGTTACCAAAAGGTGCAAAAATCATGCAAATATTACAAAGGTTTGTTGAAGATACTGAGGCAAAGCATGGTTGGATGCTTACTAAAACTCCATATATGGCAAAATCAGATTTGTATAAATTATCAGGACATTGGGATCATTATAAAGAAGATATGTTTATAATTGGAGATGAAAAAAATGATAAGGACGTTTTAGCACTAAGACCTATGACTTGTCCATTCCAGTATCAAGTATTTTTGAATAGAGGCCGTTCATATAGAGACTTGCCTATGAGACTTAATGAAACTTCAACTTTATTTAGAAAAGAAGCCTCAGGAGAAATGCATGGACTTATACGTGTAAGCCAATTTACTTTATCTGAAGGGCATATTATATGTACACCAGAGCAATTAGAGGGAGAATTTAAGCATTCACTAGAACTTGCAATATATATGTTAAAAGTTTTAGGTCTTTATGAAGACGTTTCATATCGTTTTTCAAAATGGGATCCAAATAATAAAGAAAAATATATTGGAACAGAAAAAGAGTGGGATGAAGCACAAACTACAATGGAAAAAATATTAGATAATTTAGGACTTGAGTATAATGTAGGAATTGGTGAGGCTGCATTCTATGGACCAAAATTAGACATACAAATAAAAAATGTATTTGGAAAAGAGGATACACTTATAACAATACAGATAGATCAAATGCTTGCAGAAAAATTTGGAATGGAATATGTAGATAAAGATGGCACAAAGAAAAATCCATATATTATCCATAGAAGTTCAATAGGATGTTATGAAAGAACACTTGCTTTATTAATAGAAAAATATGCAGGTGCATTTCCATTATGGCTTGCACCAACTCAAGTAAAAATTCTGCCAATATCTGAAAATGAAATTGAATATGCAAATAACTTAAAAGAAAAATTAGAAGATAATAATATAAGAATTGAAGTAGATAATTCAAATGAAAAAATAGGATATAAAATTCGTGAAGCACAACTTGATAAAGTTCCATATATGATTGTTATAGGTAAAAATGAATTGGAAAATAATACAATATCAATAAGAACAAGAGAAGGTAAAAAGATTGACAATATCTCATTAGATAACTTTATCAATAATTTAAAAGATGAAATAGCAGATCAACTTAATAAATAAGAAAGGAGAAATGTTTTCTATGAAGTGTACTAATTGTGGAAATGAAATTGATGATGGCGCTGTATTTTGCACAAAATGTGGAAATAGAATAAATGAAATAAAAGAAGAAACAAATAATATTTATTCAAATAATGTACAAGCAAGTATTACTTTTTTAAGGAAAAAGAAATATTATGCAGTTGTTTTCCCTATAGATGTAGTCATTGATGATACAATAGTAGGTTCTTTATTTGTTGGTGATCAAATAACTGTTCCTACTACAATAGGGACACATAAATTAAAACTTGTTTTTTATTTAGGAAGTTGTGTAAGTAATATAGAAATAAGTAGTGAAAATCCAAATATAAAAATAACATTTGATTTAGGATTCAGGAAACCTAAAATTATAAGTATTGAAAATTTATAGAATTTGTTATAATATATATTTGTTATTTATAATAATTAAAAAAGGTATTTTAAATAATGAAATAAGATATCTTTAATAATTAAATAATTAAATAATTAAATAATAAAATAATAAAAAATAAAAGGGGGAATTAATAATGTTTTGTACTAATTGTGGGAATGAAATTAATGATGGTGCTTTATTTTGCACAAAATGTGGAAATAAAATAGTTAATAATAATGATAATAATGATAATAATAATAATAATGTAAATATTACACAAGGAAGCGTGATTTTTGCAAGACAAAAACAAGCCATTTATGGAGTTGCCGTTCCAATAAAAGTATATTTAGATGGAGTGGAAGTAGCTTCATTAAAAAATGGAGCTGAAATAAAAGTTCCTGCTTCAATTGGTAAACATAGAGTAGCTTTTAATTTGTGGAGTGGAAATGGTCAGTATGATATAGAAGTAACTAATGAACATCCTAACATAAAGGTTAGTTTTAAATTATGCTTTGGATTACTTCAATCAGAACCTACGATTACAAGTATTGAAAATGTATAAAAATATTGTCAATATTGTGTCGATGAATTGTTAAATAAAATATATAAAAACTATTGCTTTTTTTAAAAATATTATATATAATTTACTTGTAAGATAACAAAATATGTTATTAACGAATGAAGAATTTATAGGAGGTTAAATGGTATATGGATATATTAAAAATTTCAGCAAAATCTAGTCCAAATTCAGTAGCAGGAGCAATTGCAGGACTTGTAAAGGAAAATGGAAAAGCAGAAATGCAAGCAATTGGAGCAGGAGCAATAAATCAAGCTGTAAAAGCTGTAGCAATCGCAAAAGGATTTGTAGCACCATCTGGAATTGACCTTGTATGTTCGCCAGCATTTACTGAAGTAACAATTGACAATGAAGATAAAACAGGAATAAAATTTACAATAGAACCTAAATTATAATTGTATAAATAAAGTATACAGGAATTATATTAAACTTTAAATGTTTTGTATAATACTGTATACTTTTTATTATTAATAAAAAGTAAAAAAAACTATCTTTTTGAGTTATTTTATGATATAATTGAGACACAATAATATTAAGGCAAAGTAGGTGTGTTAATTTGAATGAAAGAATAATAGATCCTAATAGATACAAAAAGATATCAAGAAGTAAATTAACAAAATCAAAAAATAATAATAAAAATACTAAGCATAAACAAAACAAACAAAATAAACAAAAAAATGTAATAATAAAAAAATCTAAAAATATTCCTACTAATATTATAACCAAGAAAGATAGATCAGATAAAATAAAAGATAATACTTTAAAAGAAGAAAAAAAAGAAAAAGCAAAGAAAAAATTAAAAGGTGGCTTTAAATATACAAGAACTTTAAAAATAGTAACTTGTATAGTTGCTATTTTAATTGTTGTTGTAATTTCAAAACTTGTTTTTAATATAAAAGATGTTGATATATTATCAGTATTTTCTAATAATGATGACAATAGTGATGAAACATTAGAAGATAATTATAATTTTAATATAGGGTTATCAAAACTTGATAATACAGATTATATAAAAAGTAATAACGTTATATTAAATGAGCTTGTTACAAAATCCATGTTATCACTTGTAAAAATAGATAAAGAATATAAAATAGAATATAAATTAGCAGAAAAAATAGAAAAAGTAAGTGACACTATATATGATATAACAATAAACCCTATATATAGAACAAAATCTGATGATATAATACAGTCATTTAATAATATAAAAAATAATCCTACTTCAATATATTATAACAAATTATCAAATATATCAGCTATGACTAAAATTGATGAATACAATTTAAAAGTAAATATATTGCAAAACGATCCTTTCTTTGTATATAAACTTACTTTCCCTATAAATAAAACAAATAATAAAGAAACAGAATATTTAATTAGTGATATTACTCAAAACTCAATTTCATTATCAAAGAATAACTCAAAAAGTACATTAGGAGTTATTAAGCTTACAAATTATGAAAATACTGATGATATGGTAGCAGATTTTAGAAATGGTAATATTGATATGTTTACAGCATCATCAGATAATATAATGCAACTTATAGGAAAAAGAGAATATAATGTAAAAAAATATAGAGATGGTGAAACTATCTTTTTACTTGGCAATAAAGAATCTTTATTATTTAAAAGAAAAGAAGTAAGGCAAGCTTTAGCATATGCAATTAATAGAGAAGAAATCGTAAAAAATATTGATATGAAATTTTCTGAGATAATTGACATACCATATATATATTCAGATATTAAGTATAAATATGATCTTTATGCAGCAGAAAATGTTTTGTTATTAGAAGGTTGGAAAAAGACAGGTGGAATATATAACAAAAATGAAGGATATCAGTACAAAAAACTAGAATTAAATTTACTTGTTAATAAAGATGATATGATAAAATCTCAGATTGCTGACAATATCAAAGAAATGGTTGAAAAAATAGGTATAAAAATAAATGTGCAAAAAATTTCAGAAAATGAAATCTTGGAAAGATTAAATAAAAATGAATACGATTTAATATTATCAACTATAAATATTAATGAAAATCCTGATATAGAATTTTTGTATAACTATATAAATGTTAGTGATATAACTAACTCTGCTATTGAAAATGTAAAAAATAGTGATATATCAAATATAGAAGAAAATATTAATAATTTAAAAAATACAATATCAAGTGAGATTGCATGTATTGGCATTCTTGCTAAAAATACAAATGTTGTTTATCAAAAATATATAAAAGGTTTTGATAATATAGCATATATGAAAGTTTTTGATGAGATTGAAAATATAGGTAAAATAAAGAAATAAGGGGGATATATGGAAAATAAAAAAATAAAAGATGAAATAATTTGCATGGCTAAAAAATGTAAAAAAACAATTGTACTTCCAGAATCAGAAGATGTTAGAGTTTTAAAGGCAGCAAGTATTATAACTAAAGAAAAAATTGCAAATGTTATATTAATAGGTAATGAAAAACAAATAAAAGAGATTTGTGATAAAAATAATATTGAACTTGAAGGTATTGTAATTGAGGATAATTTAAAATCAAATAAAAAAGAAAAATATGTACAAAGACTAGTTTATCTAAGAGAAAAAAAGGGTATGACAAATAAAAAAGCATTAGAAATACTAGAAGATAAAGTATATTATGCAACAATGATGGTAGAACAAAATGATGCTGATGGAATGGTAAGTGGTGCTATTCATACAACATCTGATACACTAAGACCTGCTTTACAAATTATAAAAGCAAGAGAAGATTTAAACAGTGTTTCTTCCTTTTTTATAATGGAGACACAAAATAAAAAATTAGGAATGGATGGAAAATATATTTTTTCAGATTGTGGACTTATTATAAATCCAACAGAGGATGAATTAGTAGATATTGTCATGGAATCTTATGATAGTTTTAAACAATTTATTGAAGGTGAGCCTAAAATAGCAATGCTTTCTTATTCTACAAAAGGAAGTGCTAAAACTGAAACTGAATTAAAAGTAAAAAATGTTATTGAAAGGGTAAGAAATAAAAATAATAATATATTAATAGATGGTGAGCTTCAATTAGATAGCGCTATAATTCCTGAGGTATCTAAACTTAAATCACCAGATAGTGTTATTAAAGGAAATGCTAATATATTAATTTTTCCTAATTTATATGCAGGGAATATAGGATATAAAATAGCACAACGTTTTGGTAATATGGTTGCACTAGGTCCAATAACACAAGGACTAAAAAAACCAGTAAATGACTTATCTAGAGGTTGCAGTGTTGATGATATAGTTGGAGTTGTTGCAATAACTTGTGTGCAAGCAAGTAATAATTAAAAGGGGGATTTATTATTATGAAAATTTTAGTAATTAATTGTGGAAGTTCTACAATAAAATTTCAATTAATTGATATTGAAACAGAAGAAGTAATAGCAAAAGGAAGATGTGATAAAATAGGATATGAAGATTCTAATATATTATATAAAAATTTAAGAGACTCTAAAAGTTTAAACGAAGTTTTAGTTTCTATGCCTGATCATAAAATAGGTATGAAAGTACTTTTAGACACACTTCAAGATAAAGAAATTGGCGTAATAGACAATATAAATGAAATATCTGCAATAGGTCATAGAGTTGTTGCAGGTGGAGAAAAATATAGTAAAGCAGTAATAGTAGATGATAAAGTAATAAGTGATATATTAGAACTTGCAGAAATAGCACCTCTTCACAACAAAGGTGCTGTAATGGGAATAAATGCTGTAAGAGAAGTCGCAAATAATATTCCAAATGTTGTAGTATTTGACACTGCTTTTCATCAAACTATACCAGAATATAACTATTTATATGCTATAAATAAAAAATACTATGAAAAAAATCACATTAGAAGATATGGAGCTCATGGAACATCATATGCATATATAGTTAAAAGACTTTCAGAGCTTATGAATAAAGATAAAGATAGTATAAATGCTATTGTATGTCATATTGGTGGTGGTGCAAGTGTTTGTGCAATAAAAAATGGTAAATCATATGATACATCTATGGGATATACGCCTCTTGAAGGTTTAATAATGGAAACAAGATGTGGAGATATTGATCCAGCTGTTATACTAAAAATAATGAAAATTGAAAATTACAATGTTGAACAAATGGATGATTTATTAAATAAAAAATCTGGAAGAATTGGATTTACTGGAATAGGTGATTTTAGGCTTATGAAAGATGCTGCACTTCAAGGAAATGAAGATGCAATCTTAATGAGAAAAATGCAAACACAAAGAATAAAAAAATATATAGGTGCATATATGGCAGAATTAAATCATGTTGATGCAATTGTTTTTACAGGTGGAATAATGGAAAATAATGATGATGAAATTGCAAATGTTGTATCTGATATGGAAGAATTAGGAATAGAATTAGATGTACAGAAAAATAAAGATACTCTAAGAGGTGAAGGAATTATCTCTAAAGATACATCAAAGATAAAATTATACTTAATCCCTACAAACGAAGAATTGGAAATTGCAAAACAAACTGTTGAATTAGTGAAGGGAATATAAATGATTAATAGAATACAAGATAATTTAAAAAGATATAATAAAAAAATATGGGTAATGTATAATAAAGAAAATTCAGATAAATTATTTTGTAAATATTTTACAAAAAATTTATCAACTAATACAATTTGTATAATTACTGAAGAAAAAATATATATAATTATATCAAGTTTAGACAAAGATAATATATCAAAATTAAATTATGATAAAAATAAAGTTAAATTTTATGAATATTATAGCTTAGATGAGCTAAATAATATTATAGAAGATATTATAGCAGAACTTGGATTTATAGATGATATATCTCTTAGTTATTCTACAATGTCTGATAGAAATGTTGATATATTAACTCATGGAGATTATGTTTATATAACTAAATTATTAAAAATACCATATGCAAAGTATAAAAAGAAAATAAAATTCTCATCATCTGAAAAAATAATATATGCTTTAGAATCTAGAAAAACTGAAAAACAAATTAATAGATTAAAATTTTTAGCTGATATAACAAATAGAATTCTTGAAGAAACATTTAAAAAAATAAAAATTGGTGATACTGAAATAGATATTGTAAAAATTACACATAATATTACTGATGATATAATGAAATTATATATTGGTTCAAATGATATTGTATCATATGATATGGCATGGGATAATTGTCCAATAGTACTTACTGGAGTAAATTTAGCTAAAGGTGGACATTCTCTTCCAAGTACTAAAAAGTTATATAAAGGTGATACTATATATTTTGACTTTGGACTAAAAGTAAAATTTAATGATGATATGGTACTTTATACAGATATGCAAAGAATGGGATATGCGCTTAAAAATAACGAATTTAAACCTCCAAAGTCGGTTATGAAAGTATTTAATACATTAGTCAGTTCAATATCAGATGGAATTGATGAAATGAGAAGTGGAGTAAAAGCATATAAAGTTGATAAATTGGTAAGAAGTAAGATTACAAAAGCAGGTTATCCTGATTATAACCATGCTACAGGTCATCCAGTTGGGATACAAGTACATGATTTGGGAGCAGTTATATCAATAAAAACTTCAAAACTTGCAAATCTTGAATTAATTGAAAATGGAATATATACTTTAGAACCAAGAGTAAATATAAAAAACGGAGGCTCAATAGAAGAAATGATACAAGTTACTAAGTTTGGAGGTGTACCATTAACACATATTCAAGATGAGATTTATATTGTAAAATAAAAAGGTAGGTAGATATTATGAAATTAAGTTATGAAAAAAAAGATGTATATAGTAGTTTAGATGAAAAACAAATTGAAGAAGCTAAAAAATATTCTAGAGAATATATGGATTTTCTAGATAAAGCTAAGACTGAATATTTATGTACTAAGGAATGTATAAAAATATTAGATAAAGCTGGATTTAGCAATATAAATGAACACAGTAGTTTAAAACCAGGAGATAAAGTCTATTTTGTAAATAAAGAAAAATCACTATTTATCGCTGTAATTGGAAAAGATGATTTATCAAAAGGTATTAATATAGTAGGTTCTCATATTGATAGTCCAAGACTTGATTTAAAGCCTATGCCACTTGTTGAAAATCATAATATGGCAATATTAAAAACACAATTTTATGGTGGAATTAAAAAATATCAATGGCTATCAATTCCTTTAGCAATGTATGGAGTAGTATATAATGAAAAAGGAGAAAAAATAGAAATTGCAATAGGTGACGATGATGATATATGTTTTACTATTACTGATTTATTACCACATCTTGCAAGTGATCAATTAAGCAAAAAAGCAAATGAATTTATTGATGCTGAAAAAATGTCAGTTTTAGTAGGAAACTTAAAGTCTAAAGATGCAAAAGAAAATAAAGTAAAAGAGAATATACTTAGAATTTTAAATGAAAAATATAATATAAAAGAAATAGATTTTGTAAGATCTGATATATCATTTGTACCTGCTTTTAAGTCAAAATATATTGGTTTTGACAAAAGTATGATAGGTGGATATGGTCATGATGATAGAGTATGTTCATATGCAAATATTAAAGCTATAACTGATATATCAAAACAGGCAAGTAAATTAAATAAAACTGTAGTTAGTATGTTAGTTGATAAAGAAGAAATTGGAAGTGTTGGTAATACTTCAATGAGTACACAAGCTTTTGATATGTTTATAAAAGATATTATAAAGAAAACAGGTAATGAGGTAAGTGAGCTTAAGTTATATTATAATTCTAAAATGTTATCTGCAGATGTTACTGCTGCCATTGATCCTGATTATGAAGAAGTATCTGATATTCCTAATGCAAGTACTATAGGATATGGAATATCTATTGAGAAATATACAGGCGGAAGTGGAAAATATAGTGCAAGTGAGGCAACTGCTAAATTTACATCTGAGATTACTAATATTTTTGATAAAAATAACATTACATATCAATTCTCAGTACTTGGAAAACAAGGAAAAGGCGGAGGAGGAACAATTGCGTATATACTTG
Source organism: uncultured Clostridia bacterium (assembly GCA_947630145.1). Taxonomy (GTDB): domain Bacteria; phylum Bacillota; class Clostridia; order TANB77; family CAG-465; genus CAG-465. The sequence goes on from CANRGL010000008.1 coordinate 31,762, forward strand.
CAAACAAAGGAATAGACGTTATAGATTGTGGTACAGCAGTACTTGCAATGCATTCTCCTTTTGAGGTAATAAGTGTATATGATGCATATATGACTTATCTTGCATATAAAAGCTTCTTCAACTCATAATGTAAAAAAGGGGGCTAATATTATTGTTAAAGAGTTTAATTAAAAATACAGATTATGTTTTATTAATATCAATAATATTATTATTTGCTATTGGAACAATTGCAATATTTTCAGCAGGTTATAATACTGATGTAAACAAGGATGAATATATAAAACAAATAATGTGGATGTCAGTAGTATTCGTTTTAATGATAATTATATGGGCAATTGATTATAAAATATTTGATATATTTGGATATATATTATATTTAATAAATATTATACTATTAGCACTGGTTCTGTTTATGCCAAGTATAATGGGTGCAAACAGTTGGTTTAACTTAGGAGGAATGTTATATCAACCATCTGAACTTATGAAGATAGGAGTTATATTATGTCTTTCTAAATTTGCTACTATGTATAAAAATATGGTAAATAAAAAGGATAAAAAAAAGAAGATATTATTAATAATACTTATGTTTTTTACTTTCAGTATACCAGTTTTTCTTATACTTTTACAACCAGATTTTGGAACAGCAATTGCTTTTATTGTTATAGCTGCATTTATGTTATTTAAGTATGGAGTTAAATATAGATATATATTTTTAGCAATTTTAATACTTATACTACTTATCCCATTAGTTTACTTTTTCTTACTTAATCCTACTCAGCAAGAAAGAATAAAGGTATTTTTAAATCCACAGCTAGATCCACTAGGAAGTGGATATAACGCTATTCAATCTAAAATTGCTGTAGGATCAGGAATGTTATTTGGAACAGGACTTCTTAAGGGAGCTCAAACACAATACGGTTATCTTCCTATAAAATCTACTGACTTTATATTTTCAGTTATATCAGAAGAATTTGGATTTATAGGTTCTGTTGTAGTTGTTATTTTGTTTTTGATAGTACTTTTTAGATTAATAAAAATATCAAAATATGCACCTGATGACTTTTCTAGTTTTATGGTAATAGGAATAGCTGGACTTATATTTTTTCATTTTGTTGAAAACATAGGAATGACAATAGGATTATTGCCAATAACTGGTGTACCGCTACCATTCGTAAGTTATGGAGGAAGTAACCTTATTACAAATGGAATAGCAATTGCAATAGCACTTAATGTGTCTGCAAGAAAATCAAAAAATTTATTTATGGAATAGCAAAGGTTAAATTACCTTTGCTTTTTTAATACATAAAAATTACATTATTGTATCATTTTTTTTACAAAAAAAACAATAATATTTAAATTATTGACAAAATTCTATAAATGTTATATTCTAGATATATGAGGTAATGATTATGAAAAAATATATGAAAAAATTAATTTTTTGTTTTGGAATATTTCTAAGTATTATTTTAGTAAAAGGAATATTTGTAACTAATGTTGAAGCTACAACTGTAAATTTAGGTGGAACAAACTATCAAGTAAATGTAGGAAAAGAATATGGTACTACAACTGATGTTTCATGGATTAGTATGCAAAGTGGAAGAGCACAGGGCTCAAAAGTCACATTAGAAATTGATTTAAATTTAATAAAAGATTATAACAAGCAAAGTGGAGTTATATCTTATCAAGTATTAAAAAAATGGTTAAATAATTTAGATAAAGCTTTTGATTATTTTTGTGAGTTAAATTTAAAACCAGCAGATAAAACATTAATTGTTGAAATTACAGGTATTTCAAATCAATATGCAAGTGGATATGCAAATAGTAATTCTAATAGAATTGTACTTAATAAAGCATATCATAAAGGTTTTACCTTAGTAAGAATGGAAGAGGCATATAACCTTGGATATTATGATCTTAATGGTACAGTACTTCATGAGATGGGACATATGTTTACAAAAATGGAAGGATATTCTGGATTTAATACTCCTTGGAATTTTTGGACAGAATGTATAAATTTGATGATGGTACACTATGTTGCAGATAAATTAATACAAGATGATCCTAAAAACTTCCTTTTTGTACATTTTACTGGTAATATGTATTATATTTCTAGTAAAGCAAAAGGTACAAACCTTGAGAAATATTTACTAGATAAGAAATTTTATGTGTTTAACACTTATTGTGGGGGTTGGGAAAAACAAATAGAAATAAATCCATTTTTTAATTCCAACGATTATAACTATGCATATATTTTGTATAATGCAAATAAAATGTTAGAAATAGCAGGTCAGACTGCAACTAAAAATGCTTTTAATAAATATTTTCAAATAGATTTTAAAACTAGTAAAGAGTATAATATTAGTACAGGTTATGATAAATTTATTACTTTTTCTAATATTTTAAGATCTTGTATATCTACTACCACATGGAATAACATGATAAAAAACTACACGGTTTTATGCAATATTTTGGTCGTTGATCCAATATTTAATCCTACTGAGCTACAAATTGCAAAAGGTTTTAAACAAAATTTAGCTGTAATACTTAACTGGCATGGTTCTCATCAAGCAGTTACACCTACCTTTACTTCTATGAATAATGATATTGTTACTGTAGATAGTTCTGGTAATGTTACAGCAAAAAAAGTAGGAACTACTAATATATGTGTAAAAATAGGTGATCATTACAAAAGAGTAGGTGTAAATGTTGTTGATAATCATGCAACAAGTATATTATTAAATCAGTGGAATTATACAATAAATAGTGCTTCACAAAGGCCTAGATTTACTGCTAAAGTAAAGCCTGAAACGGTTTCTCAACAAGTTAGATGGAAAAGTGAAAATACAAAAATAGCTACTATAGATATGAATACAGGAGTTCTTACTCCACTTTCTAATGGTACTGTTAAAATTACTGCTACTACTACTGATGGAACTAATTTAACTACTGCTCCTGCTTTATATGTTGTTGTAGACTTTAAAGTAACAGGAGTAACTTTAAATCATTCAAGTTATACTTTTAATAACTCAAATCCGATTACGCTTACTGCTACAATTAGTCCGTCTAATGCGAAAAATAAAAATATTAGTTGGACAAGTAGTAATCCTAAAGTAGCTGCAGTAGATTATAACGGAAAAGTAACACCACTTTCAAAAGGATCTTGTGTTATAACTGCTACCTCTACAGATGGTGGAAATAAAAATGCAAAGTGTAATGTAACAGTAAATGTAAATCCAAGCACAGATTATATAAAAGGTGATATAAATCAAGATGGTAAAGTTAATGTAAATGATGTAAATTACGGTGCAAGAGGACTTGTTAAAAATACACTAACAAGTAGAGAAAAGACAATAGGAAATGTAAATGGTGACTCAGTATTTAACGTAAATGATTTAAATAAGATTCTAAGATTTTTATCAGGTAAAATAAACTCATTATAAAATATTTCAGACTTTTATTTATGCAAATATATTTGACATAAATTTGACTTTTAAGTGGAAATGTATTATAATATAATTAGTTTTAGGAGGTATAATATATGACAAATGAACAATTAGATGAAAAAATAAAAAAAATACAAGCAGAAATTGAAGATATAAAATATATAAATGATAAATTTGATGAAATAATTAATTATGATGAGAATAATAAGGAGGAAAACTAATATGGCCATTGAAGGATTAGATGATTTAGTAAATAAAATGGAGACTTCTTCTACTGAATATAATGATAATATTGATAAACTCTTTGAATCTTTAGATAATTTTATAGCAGATAAATCTGTTGAAGATTTTTTAGATGATTATTTATCAAAATATGGCGAAGAATCTTCTGGTATGAGCATTGAAGAAAAAGAACATAAAGCAAAAATGTTAGCTTTTGATGAACATGAACAAGAAATATTAGATGGAAAAACTATAGATGTAAAAGATAAAGATGGAAAAGTTATAGCAAAAAAAGACGCAAATGAAGTAGAAAAGTTTGAAAAATTATTAGCAGATGCTAAAAATAAAGCTGAAGAAAGAAAAAATAAATTTTATAAAAACAAAGTAGAACATGCTAAGTACATTCAAGAATATCAAGCTAAACTTATAGAAAACGTTGAAAATGAGTTAAAAGAAATAAAACAAGAAATAGAAAGAAGAAAAAATGAGCAAAAAGATTTATCTAATGAATTAGATAATATTGAAAATAATGAAATTCCAGATCTTGATAGAAATATCGCTCAAAAAGAAACAGAAAAGAATGAATTAGAAGAACAAATAGCACAAAATGAAGAAGAAATGGAAGATATAATAAAAGCAAATCCAGATGGATATGAAGATGACGATAGATATAAAGCTCTACTATATAAAAATGGAGTTAACAAAAGACTAGTTAGTGATTTAGATAAAGAAATAAAGGATCTTAATGATACTAAATCTACTAAAGAGAAAAGAGCAGATGAAATTAAGACTAAAAAAGATGATTTAAAAGTTGATGAGTATGAAAGAAAATATCAAAAGCTTAATGATGATTTAAATATCCAAAAAGATAAATATAAAGAAAATTCAATTAAATTAGAGAAAAAATTTAATGAGTTAGGTGTAAGCTATGATGAAAAATCTCAAGCTGAAGATAGCAAGACTCAACCTGATGGACCATCTAACGATGCTGAAAAAACAAATACACCAGGAACAAAAGGATCAAATAATGCACCTGCAGGAGGTGGAATTCCTACAGACAATGTTGAAAAAAACGTAGAAGAAAAATCTTTGGTAAAAGTGCCTTCACAAAAGCAAATGGCATCAAATATGATTAAACAGTATATAGATAATCCTGATCCTAATGAAAGAATAGATAGACTATCTAATACTGATGATTATGAAAATTTAATGAACTCAATAAATAATCTTCCAATAACAGATTATTCAAAAAAGAAACAATTACAAAATTGCCTTGCGCAAAATACAGAAATTTTAAATGATAATATTAAGGAAAACCAATACTATGTTGATATGCTAAAAGGAATATTAGGAAAAGAATTATCACCTTCTCAAGTTGATATGTGTGCTAGATTATTTAATACTACACCAGATAAAAAAGGAAATGTAAATAACATATTATCAGGTACAAATAAACTTTCAAAAGAAGATTTATATGAAATAAGTAATATAATTAATCAAGCAAAAAACTCAGATCTTACACCTGAAAAAAGAGAGGAATTCGAAAAGAATTTTTTAAATTATGTAAAAATGGGATCTTTAAATAGTCAATCTTCTAGAAGTTTTGCTGCTAAATTTTTGTATAATAATGCTCCTACGAAAAAAGCAGGTTTAGAAAGACAATTAGAAAATTCTATTAGATCTTATTCAGATTTTAAAGAAAAATCTCAAAAAAGTAATGATAATTTCTTTAATTATCTGCATGATAGTACAAATGATCCTTCAAAATATCCAAGTTTAGATCCAGAATATACCTCACATAGAGATAGAAATAGAGATTCTAAAGGAAAATCAAGATAAAAAATATAACCAGTATTTTATGCTGGTTATTTATATATAAAGGAGAAAATTATGACTGAAACTGTACTTATAACAGGTGGAGCAAGAGGAATAGGTAAAAAAATTGCTGAAGACTTTGCAACACTTGGATATAATGTTTGTATTAATTATAATAAATCTGAAAAAGAAGCAAGTATACTAAAAGAAGAACTTGCAAGTATGGGATATAGTGTACTAATGTGTAAAGCTGATATATCAAAAGAAAATGAAGCTAGAGAAATGATAGATACAATATTAAAAACTTTCGGAAAAATTGATATATTAGTAAATAATGCAGGTATTTGCAATTATGAACTTTTTACTGATATTTCATATGATAATATAAAAAAGATTATTGATACAAATTTATTAGGAACAATAAACGTTACAAAAGAAGTTTTAAAAAAGTCTATGATTAAAAACCAATCTGGTAACATAATAAATATGTCTTCTATATGGGGAATTGTAGGTGGCTCATGTGAAGTAGTTTATTCTATGACAAAAGCAGGAATAATTGGATTTACAAAGGCTTTAGCAAAAGAGGTATCACTTTCAAATATACGAGTAAATGCTGTTGCTCCTGGAGTAATTGATACCGATATGTTATCAAATTTAAATAAAGAAGATATAGATAATTTAAAAGAGCAAATACCTTTAAACAAAATAGGAACTAAAGAAGATGTATCAAATGTTGTTTTATTTCTTTCATCTAATAAATCAAAATATATAACAGGCCAAGTAATAAGTCCTAATGGTGGCTTTATAATGTAAAAAAAGTAATCTTAGTGATTACTTTTTTACATTATTTAAATTTTCCCACTCTTTTAGTTTTATTTTATATTCTAGCATTTGTGTTAGATATCTATAATACATATATTGTTGTTCATAATACATACTAGGGTTTGCCATTTGTGGCATCATATCCATTCCTATCATATTTTGGTTTGCAACGTTAGTTTGAGTTGGTGTTGATGTACTTGATGAATTTTGTAAATTAAAATTATATGGATCAAAAAATCCTTGAGTTCTATCCATAAAAACCTCCTTAAAAAAATTTTAAAATAAAATGTATAATTAAAATTATTTTATACATAATATTAATGTAAACACATTAAAAGTTTACCCCCCTTCTTTTTTGTAGTCTATATTTTTATAGACTACTTTTTTTCGTATTAAATAATATATAAAAAGAATAATGATTATTATAAATGTGGAAATAAGATAAGCATGTTTCATTTGCAATATATAAAAATCTTTTTTATTATCATCTATAGAATTAAATACACTTATAGCATCTAAATTGTATATATTAGTGTATTTTAATAAAATATATGTTATTATACATGAAATTATTCCATGTATAAATTTATACTTAATAAGTTTAGAAAAAGAAAATTTATAATTAGATATAGTAGAGTAGATTTGACATATAATACAAAGGCCACTAAATCCAAGTATAAAAGAGGTAAGTACTAATTTTATCTCAATTGGAAATATGCTATTTTTTATGTTATTTGCACCAGAAGTAACCTCAAATAAACCAGATAAAAAGTAACTAATATTTTTATCTATACTAAAAATACATAATATTTTGTTTATAATTGTAAAAAGTAAATTAAATAGTATCATAAAGCCTAATATCATACTTAACGTTATAAAAGTGTTCTTAATACAATTTTTAATAATATTAAAAGTGTTTTTATCTTTAATATTTTTATCAAAACTATTTAAATTTGTCTTTTTTTTGTGTATAATATCTGTAGTCGATTTTCTAAAGAAAAAAATTCCAATTAATATAGCAGAAAGATAATGGGAAATAGCAAGTAAAATACCTATCTTTATATTACCAAAAATTCCTATTCCTATTGTTGATAACAAAAATGCAGGGTTGCAATTATTAATAAATGAAAGTAGTTTATTAGCTTCATTTTTAGAAATACTATTTGTTTTGTAAAGATTTGCAACTGTTTTAGCTCCCATTGGAAAACCACATAAAAAACCAGTAATAATTGCAGGCGATGAATTTTCTGATATTTTAAAAATCTTAGAAAAAAATCTTCCTGTATAGTATTGGATAATTTTTAAAATATCTGTATTTAATATAAATTCTGTAAAGAAAATAAAAGGAAAAAGTGAGGGAATTATGCTAGATATGAATATATATACACTATTTTTCACACTATCAAAATTTTCTTTAGAAAATAATAGTAATATTAAGAAAAATATTAAAAATATAAAAAATTTTATTACGTTCTTTAATTTATAACTTTTATATAATTTCATATAAACACCTAAGATATAATATGATAAAGGAGATTTTATTATGATATTTTCAGAAGATTGGAAAGATTATGAATTGCTTGATATGGCAAACAAGGAAAAATTAGAAAGATGGGGAAAATACATACTTATACGTCCAGATCCACAAATTATATGGGATAATAAATCAAATCCAAAATTGTGGGAAATGGCTGACGCAAGATACATACGTAGCAATAGTGGTGGTGGACATTGGGAAAAATATAGAAAAATAGATGATAGTTGGGATATAAGTTATAAAAATCTTAAATTTAATTTAAAGCCAATGGGATTTAAACATACAGGTCTTTTTCCAGAACAGGCTGTAAATTGGGACTATATAATTAAAAAAATAGAAACTAGAACTAAAACAAAAAAAGAAGTAAAGGTTTTAAATTTATTTGCATATACTGGAGGTGCAACTGTTGCAGCACTTAGTGCAGGTGCAAGTGTATGTCATGTAGATTCATCTTGTGGTATGGTAAATTGGGCTAAGGAAAATGTTATATCTTCTAAATTAAAAGATAAACCAGTAAGATTTTTAGTTGATGATGTAATTAAATTTGTAAATAGAGAAATTAGAAGAAATAATAAATATGATATGATAATAATGGATCCGCCATCATATGGTAGAGGAAAAAATGGTGAAGTTTGGAATATAGAAAAAGATTTAAATAACTTACTTTTACTTTGTTCAAAAATACTTTCAAATAATCCTTTATCAGTAATAATTAATACTTATACTGGTGGACTTTCAGGTACAATAATCTCTAATGTTGCTAGTATGGCTTTTAAAAGTAATAATGTTAAAAAAGTATATTATGATGAAATTGGTATCAAACAAAAAGATACAAATTATATTTTGCCATGTGGAATAACTACTAAATGTGAATTTTAAAAAATATATAATAAAAGAAAATGACACAAATCCTAATGAATTAGTGTCATTTTTAAATTTAATAAGATTTTAATTTAGATTTTTAGTTTGAAAAACATGAAATGTCTTTAATAGTAAGATTTTTTTCAAAATTGTGTAGGCAGAAAAAGTAGTTTTCGGTTTCAATTACGAGTGGATAGTCTAATGGATTATAAGTTGGGGAAACATAGTTGATATCACTATACACACCTACAATTTCTTCTTTTTTTTCAAAAAATGTTTTTGAAAAATTTTCAAGACACTCCTTTGCTGTTTTTGCATTAAAAGAAAAAATACGTTTCATTTTTTTCGCTCCTTATAAATTATTTTAGGATTAAAAGAAATTCATGTATAAAGTATAACATAAATATTTATAAATGTCAATTGTAATAAAATACAAGTATTTACATAATATATATAATAGAATAGAATAAAAAATAATAAAGTTATTGTAAAAATAATATAAATATGTTAAAATATACATAGTCGAAAGGGGAAATAGTAATGTTATCAGATCCAAATGTAAAGAAAATAGTACCTAAAGCTGGAAATAGATATCAAGCAGCTTTAGCAATAGCTAAAAGAGCTAGAGATATTGAAAATAGAAGAGTAATAGAAGGAGATACTAACATTGAAGATGCAGTAGATATTGCAGCTAAAGAAATAGCAGATGAGAAAGTCTATGTAAAAGTAGATGATGAGTTTGTAATAGAACCTGATATAGAAAAAATAGAACAATATAGAAAAGAGAGTATTGTAAATGAAATAAAAGAATAGAAAAGTAGGTGTTCTTTTGAAAAAATATTTTGGAACAGATGGTATAAGAAGAATTGCAAATACAGAACTTACACCTGAACTTGTTTTTAGAGTAGCCAAAGCAGGTGCATATGTTTTATCTAAACATACCTCACATGCACCTACTATTCTAATAGGTAGAGATACTAGAATATCTGGTAATTTAATAGAAAGTGCTATGATTGCAGGATTCTTAAGTTATGGTGCTAATGTTAAAGTTTTAGGTGTTATTCCAACTCCTAGTGTTGCATATTTAACTAAAGTATTAAATGCTGATGCAAGTGTTGTAATTTCAGCATCACATAATACATTTGAATTTAATGGTATAAAGTTTTTTAGCAATAAGGGAATGAAAATTCCAGACTCTTTAGAAGAAGAAATTGAAGAAGTTATGGAATCTGGCAAATTAAATGAATATACAGCTGTAAATGAAAATATTGGAATATCTGAAAATAGAGAAGATTTAATTGAAAAATATGAAAATTTTATTATAGATTTATTTAAAGATAATATTAACTTTGATAATAATGAAAATTTTAAAGTTTTAATAGATACTGCAAATGGTGCTACATATAAGGTTGCAGAAAATATATTTAATAAACTTGGTATTAATACTTTTGTTATAAATAATAAACCAAATGGTGTAAATATAAACGATAATTGTGGCTCTACACATATTGATAAATTAAAAGAAAGTGTTGTTAATGGTAAATACGATATTGGAATAGCTTATGATGGCGATGGTGATAGATGTCTTGTAGTTGACGAAAAAGGAAATGTTATAGATGGAGATATAATACTTGCAATACTTTCAAAATATTTAAAAGAACATAATCTTTTAAATAAAGATACAATTGTTGCAACTATTATGAGTAATTTGGGACTGGATATATATTGTAAAAATAACAATTTAAATATATTAAAAACAAATGTTGGTGATAGATATGTACTAGAAGAGATGTTAAAAAATGGGTATAATTTAGGAGGAGAACAATCAGGTCATATTATACTTTTAGATTACAATCCTACAGGAGATGGAATACTTACTTCATTAATGTTAATAAAAAGTTTATTATATTTCAAACAAAAAGCATCAGAGGCTTCAAACATTATAAATATATATCCACAAGTACTTGTAAATGCTAAAGTTGATAATAACAAAAAGTATGATTATAAAAACGATGAAGAAATAAATAGTTTAATTTATAAAATTGAAGATGAGCTTAAAGATGAAGGAAGATTATTAATACGTCCATCTGGTACAGAACCATT
>CANRGL010000009.1 GCA_947630145.1 uncultured Clostridia bacterium
TTTTTTGTTTACATATTTTATTTTTTTTATTTTTTTACTTGATTAATAATATAAATTAATGTATAATTTAAATAGTACATATATTTATAATATGTATTTTGTATCAATTAAAATAAAAATTATATAAGCATTATAAATTATACTAAATTTGTATTTAAATATATAGTTTTGAACATTGAAAAGTAAATATTAAGGAGGAAAAAGATGTTAGTTACAGTTATAATTTCTGTAATTGCATTTGTTGTAGCTTCATTTATTTTCTTTTTTGTAGGTATTGCCTATAGAAAAAAAGTTGATAAATCTACAGTAGACTCAGCTGAAGAACAAGCTAAAAAAATACTTGAAGATAGCAAAAAAGATGCTGAAAGAATAAAAAAAGACGCTATACTTCAAGCTAAAGATGAAATGATTAAACAAAAAGATGAGTTTGAAAAAGATGCACATTACAGAAAAAAAGAATTACAAGATATTGAAAACAGAATTAATCAAAGACAAGATTTGGTTGACAAAAGAGCAGCTCTAATAGAGGAAAAAGAAAACAACATTATTAAAAAAAGTGATGAATTACAAAAAAAGGAAAAAGATTTAGAAAAAGCAAAAGAAAGAGAGCTTGCAGAATTAAGTAAAATTTCCAAAATGACAGTAGACCAAGCTAAGAAGGAAATGATGAATAAACTTCAAGATGATATGAAACAAGAGATGGCAGGGTTTATTAGATCTGAGCAAGATAAAGCAAAAGAAGTTGTTGATAAAAAAGCAAAAGAATTGTTAGTTAGTGCTATTCAAAAATGTGCTACTGATCATACTTCTGAGGCAACTGTTACAACAGTATCACTGCCAAACGATGAACTAAAAGGTAGAATTATAGGTAGGGAAGGAAGAAATATTAAAACTATTGAAACTTTAACAGGTATAGATTTAATAATCGATGATACACCAGATGTAATTGTTTTATCAAGTTTTGATCCTATAAGACGTGAAGTTGCAAGAATTGCTTTAGAAAGGCTTATAGCAGATGGAAGAATACATCCTGGTAAAATAGAAGAAATGATAGAAAAAGCTAAAGTTGAAGTTGAAACTACAATTAAAGAAGAGGGTGAACGAGCATTATTTGAAACTGGTGTAATTAATGTACATCCAGATCTTGTAAAACTTCTTGGAAAATTAAAATATAGAACAAGTTATGGTCAAAATGTTTTAAATCATTCTATAGAAGTAGCTAATATTGCTGGTACTTTAGCAATAGAATTAGGAATTGATCCTACAATTGCAAAACGTGCTGGTTTGTTTCACGATATTGGAAAATCTTTTGATCACGATGTTGAAGGTACACATGTAAGCTTAGGTGTTGATCTTCTAAAAAAATATCATGAAAAAGATGAAGTTATCTGGGGTATGGAAGCACACCATGGTGATACAGATCCAAAGACACTTGAAGCTGTACTTGTTCAAATTGGTGATATAGTATCTGCTTCACGACCTGGTGCTAGACGTGAAACTGTAAGCACTTACATTAAAAGATTACAAAAATTAGAAGAAATTTGTAATTCATATAAAGGCGTTGATAAATCATACGCTATACAAGCTGGCCGTGAGGTAAGACTTATTGTTAAACCAGATGAAGTTGACGATGATTCAATGGTTATAATTGCAAGAGATGTTGCAAAACAAATTGAAAAAGAAATGGTTTATCCTGGTCAAATAAAAGTTAATGTCATTCGTGAAAGTAGAGCAATTGATATTGCTAAGTAATAATTTAAAAATAGTCAGATACTTATAATAGTATTTGACTATTTTTTTATTGACAGTGTAAATATATTTTGGTATAATTAATGCAAAGTTTATACAAATCCATATAAAAATTTAAAAGGAGTGTTATTATGAATCAAATTGTTGGCTTAATTATCGTTTGTATATATGCTTTAGTGTATATACTTTATAGTGTTTTCCAATACAGAAATTTAAAAAATAACTTAGGAGAACGTTTTAAAACTATTTTTCGGATATTTTTTATTCTTGAAAGAATGCTAGTAATTATTGGATTAACTTTATTTACCATTTTTACATTTCAAGAATACATTATGTTCTGTTATGCTAAAATTCTGTGTTTACTTGGTATGTTACTTGGTATAATATCTATTGAATTTTATATATTAGCTTTATCAATTAAAGATAATGATTATTATGATTTTAATTTTGAGAACAAATCTTATCCTATATTATTAATAGTTACAATAGTAATAATATGGATCTTTCTTTTTTTCTTTTTAGAAACAACAAAAATAGATGTAGATCCTAAGATTGAGTATGAAATTCAGTATTTAACAAATGATTTACGTGAATATATGAAAGGAGACGAACTTTTTTACTCTTACTGTTATAAATCATATAATGGTAATAAAATTATTTATACTGAATGTAGCGCATGGGATGCTGAACTACATATTATTAATGAAAATAATGAACCATATGTTAAAGTAACCACAATTACAGATCAATGTATGTTTATTGAAGAGAAGGAAAATAAAATTCATCCCAAAATGGTACTTAATGCAGATAATGAATTAGAAGTTAGTCAAACTAAATCATATAAAATATTTGTACCACCTAGTAAATATATTAAATGTCAAGTTGATACAGAATAAATTTTTTACTTTTATCTATTAACAACAAAAAGCTTAAGGAATTATTCCTTAAGTTTTTTGTTAATTTAAATGAAAAATTCTTACTTTTTTTGAAAAAGATTTTATATTATTTTATCAAAATTTTATTAAAGTAATAAATTAGAAGGATAAAATAATGTAAAGTAGTAAAGTACTATAATAGCAAAAAATATTCATTTTTTATTATTATAGTATAAAATTAAAATATATAGTTATAATAATTTTAGGTGATTGATTTGAAAATAGGTATACCTAGAGGTCTAGGGATATATGAATATCCAATATTGTTTGTTAATTTTTTTAAATATCTTGGAATTGAAGTAGTAATGAGTGATAAATCTAATAATAAAATTTTAAAAGATGGTATTGATAATTCACTTATAGAATCATGCCTTGCAAGTAAAATTTTTATAGGTCATGTAGCAAATTTGGTAAAAAGAAGTAAAGAAGAAAAAATTGATTATATTTTCATTCCTAGACTTTGTACATTTGAAAATAATCAAACAATTTGTGTAAAATTTTTTGCTATATACGATATTTGCAAAAATATATTTAATGCAAAATTTTTAACTTTAAATTTAGATTATGAAAAAAATAAAACCGAACTAAATGCTTTTTTAAAACTTGGTAAAAAATTGGGTAAATCAAAGCCACAAGTAATTAAAGCATATTTAAAGGCAAGAAAAATGCAAAAAATATATGACAAGAAAAAATATATAGAACAAACAGAAAAAATACTTTTAAATGATAAAAAATTAAAAGTATTAATTGTTGCTCATCCATATGTACTATATGATGAAATTCTTGGCAAGAGAATTATCAAGATTTTAGAGGATAATAATGTAGAATTAATATATGCAAATATTAATTCTTTAACTATGCAAAATCCAAAAATATTTAAGTGGATTAGAACGAAGGATTCTGAATATATTAACATATCAAAATCTATTTTTTGGAAATCAAGTAGGAATATATTAAATGGAGTAGGAACAAATATTAATAATGTTGATGGAATTATATATATATCTGTTTTTCCATGTGGTACTGATTCTTTAGTAAATGAACTTACAATTAGAAAAACTAAAAATATACCTAGTTTAAATTTAGTTTTAGATGAGCAAGATGCTGATGTTGGAATTAATACAAGAATTGAAAGTTTTATAGATATACTAGAAATGAATAAAAATAAAAATATGAGGATAAGTGGTTAATATGCAAAATAAAAAATATAAATATAGAGTTAGTTTCCCACATATAGGAAACTATTATGTACCAATATATAATTGGTTTTCTAATATATTAGATAAAAATACAACTAAAATTATTATACCAAAAAAAATGAGTAAACAAACACTAGAATTTGGAAGTAATAATAGTCCAGATTTTATTTGTCTTCCTTTTAAATATAATGTTGGAAATTTTATTGAATCATTAAATCAAGGAGCAAATGTATTAGTTCAGGCAGGTGGAGGTTGTAAATATGGATATTATGCAGAATTACAAGAACAAATATTAAAAGATATGGGGTATGATTTTAAGTATATTACTTTAGTTGAAAAAGGTAAAATTAAACCTTTTAAAATTTACAAGAAATTTAAAGAATTAAATCCAAATTTAACTTTTTTTAAATTTATATATAGATTTTGCGTAGCTGCTTTAATTGCATATTTTTTAGACAAATTCGAAGATTATATTAGATTAAATATATCTTATGAAGAAAAAATAGGTAAGTTTGAAGTAATTCACAAAATATTTTTGCTTAAATTAAGAAATATAAAATCTATTAGTCAGTTATTTAAAGTTAAAAATAAATATATGAAAAAATTAAAAAATATAAAACTTATTTCTAAAGAAGATAGAAATGAAAAAATTAAAATTGGAATTATAGGTGAGCTTTTTACATCAATGGAACAGTTCTCATCAAATAACATAGAAAAAAAATTAAATAAATTAGGAGCTGCTACAAAAAGGTATACTACTGTAACTTATTTGTTGGTAAAAAAACCGTTGGAAATGAAAAGACTTATAAAAAAATCTAAAAAGTATATAGAATATGAGTTGGGGGCAGATGGAACAACTAGTGTGGCACATGCCATTGAACTTGCTGATAATGGATATGATGGTATAATTCATATTAAACCTTTTGGATGTACTCCAGAAGAAAACGCAATTCCAATATTACAAAAAATAAGTAAAGATAAAAATATACCAATTATGTATCTTACTTTTGATACACAAAATAGCGATACAGCCCTTGATACAAGATTAGAAGCTTTTTATGATATGCTTGTTATGAATAAAGAGAAGAAAAAAGTAGATGTTTTAGATAATAAGGAGGCTTTAGATGGATAGTAAGTGTTATATCGGTATAGATATTGGATCAATATCAACAAAAGGTGTGGTAATAGATAGTAATAATAACATAATTGCAAGTAAATATCTTTGGACGGAAGGAAGTCCAATTAATGCAACAAAGAACGTTGTTAGTTCTTTAAAAGAACAGTTAGATAATAAAAATATTTGTAAAGATGTTTATGGTATAGGAACAACAGGGTCTGCTAGAAATTTAATTGGTACTATTCTTAATGCAAATTTAGTAAAAAATGAAATAACTGCACATGCAATAGGAACTTTGTCAAGATATCCTGATACAAAAACTATTTTAGAAATAGGTGGTCAAGATTCTAAATTAATCATAATAAGAAATGGAGTAGTGGTAGATTATGCAATGAATACTTTATGTGCGGCTGGTACAGGTGCTTTTCTTTCTTCACAGGCCAAAAGATTAGGAATAGAAATTGAACAATTAGGTAAAATAGCATTAAGTTCAAAAAATCCTACTAAAATAGCTGCTAGGTGTACTGTTTTTGCAGAATCTGATTTAGTGCATAAAGCACAAATTGGACATAGTAAAGAGGATATCGTAGCAGGAATATGTAAAGCAGTGGTAAATAATTATTTAAATAATTTAGCAAAAGGAAAATCAATAGAAGATAAAGTAATATTTCAAGGTGGTGTAAGTAAAAATGTTGGAGTAGTAGAGGCATTTAAAAAAGCACTTAACAAAGAAGTATACGTAGATAAAGATTCACATTTAATGGGAGCTTTAGGCGTTGCAATATTATCAAAGAATATAAATAAAAATGGCAATAAATTAAATTTTGATTTTAATATAAAAGACATAGATTTTAAAACAATTGGTACAGAATGCAAGGGATGTCCTAATAATTGCGAAATAGTAAATATATATAAAGATGGAAAATTAATTGATAAAATGGGAGGAAGATGTGATAAAGGAAATCAGATAACCAAAATAAGTTAATTTTATGTTAGAAAAATATAAGTAATTTGTTTACTTATATTTTTTTTATGATATAATTTTGTAGAGGTGAAATAAAGTATGAAAGCTTTAGTTACAGGTGCTTCATCTGGAATAGGATATGAAATATCAAAATATCTATCTAATATGGGTTATGATATTATTGCTGTAGGAAGAAATAAAAAGGCACTAGAAGAGTTAAAAAAAGATACAAGAACAAATGTTCAAATAATCTGTTTGGATTTATCAATTAATGATAATTGCTTTAAATTATATGAAGATATAAAAGATGAAAATATTGATGTTTTAGTTAATAATGCTGGTTTTGGTATGTATGGAAATTTTGATACCTTAGATATAAAAAAAGAATTAGAAATGATAAATGTTAATATAGTTGCATGTGATATACTTACAAAACTATTTCTAAAAGATATGAAAAAAAATAATAGAGGATATATATTAAACGTTGCCTCAATAGCAGGATTTATGCCTGGTCCTCTTATGAGTTCATATTATGCATCCAAATCTTATGTAGTTAAACTTACTCAAGCAATAAAAAAAGAATTAAAAAAATCAAATTCTAATGTAAATATAAGTGCTTTATGTCCAGGTCCTGTTAATACAAATTTTAATAAAGTAGCAGGTGTAAATTTTTCAGTAAAGCCATTATCTAGTAGTTATGTTGCAAAATATGCTATTGATAAACTTTTTGCTAAAAAATTAATAATTATTCCTGGAATAATTATTAAGCTTGCAAGATTTTTTAGTAAATTTATTCCAGATTCAATTATTTCAGAAGTAGTATATCATATTCAAACAAAAAAGGATGATAATAAGTAATAAATACAATATATTACAATTCTGTATTTTATTTAAAAACAAAAAATATAAGTAAAAAAATACTTACATTTTTTGTTATTTTTATTATCTTTATTATATTTATATAAATAAAATATATATTTTCTATATTATAGTACCACCATTTACATGTATAGTTTGGCCAGTAACATATCTTGAATCATCAGATGCTAAATATAAATATGCTCCTGCCACCTCAAAAGGTTGCCCCGCACGTTTTAAAGGTACATCACTTCCAAATATTTCTACATCTTCTTTTGAAAAGCTACCAGGTATGAGTGGTGTCCAAATTGGACCTGGCGCTACTTCATTTACACGTATTTTTCTTGGAGCAAGTGAAGATGACATAGACTTTGTAAAATTTGTTATTGCACCTTTTGTAGCTGAATAATCAATTAGTTTTTTATTTCCCCTAAAAGAATTTATAGATGAGGTATTAATTATTGAAGAGTGCTCTTTAAGATATGGTAAACATTCTCTTGTCATAAAAAAATATGAAAAAAAGTTTGTTTTAAATGTCTTTTCTAATTGCTCATCTGTTATTTCTTCAATACTATCTTTTACATATTGAACACCACAATTATTTACTAATATATCAATTTTTCCAAAACATTCTATTATATTTTTGACAAACTCTTTACATTCTTTTGAAGAAGACAAATCTCTTTTTTCTACAATACATCTTCGCCCTAATCCTTCAATACATTTTTTTGTAAGAGAAGCATCTTTTTGTTCAATGTCATCATAGTAATTAAAGCATATATCTGCACCCTCTCTTGCAAATCTAATTCCAACAGCCCTACCAATACCACTATCACCGCCTGTAATTATTACAACCCTATTTAAAAGTTTAGGCTTTTGGGATTCATCATAAAAATTATCAAAGATTGGAAGAGGAGACATTATATCTTCAATTGCTGGCATATTATCTTGATGTTGGGGTGGAAAAGTAATTGGAATTTTTTTTACTATATTTTTATATCCAAGATATGGAAATTCAGGATACATATACAACCTCCTTTTATATATTTAATTATATACATTTATAATATAACTTATGATACATTTGACTTATTTTTTTTATAGTGATATAATTTTAAAAGATTGAGAGGGATAATATGAAATTTCTAATTGTAGGCGATGTAGTAGGTAAGAAGGGAATAGAAAGATTAGAAAAGGAACTTCCAAAACTTATTAATAAGAAAAATATAGATTTTTGTATAGTAAATGGAGAAAACTCTGCTAACGGAAAAGGTCTTAGAAAGCAAGAATATGATAAAATTAAATCATGTGGTGCTGATGTGATAACTATGGGAAATCATATATATTACAGAAAGGAAATGGCGTCTGAATATATTAAGTATAAGGATTTATTAATACCTGCTAATATAACTAATTTAAGTGGTAATAATAATGTTGTAACTTGCAAAAATGGGAAAAAAATTGCTGTAATAAATTTAATAGGAAAAGTGGAAATGGGAGAGTACATAGAAAAGAATATTACTGATCCTTTTAAAACCATAATTTCTCAAATAGATATAGTAAAATCTATTGGTGCAGAACTCATTTTTATTGATTTTCATGCTGAAGCAACAGCAGAAAAAATTGCTATGGGGCTATATTTGGATAGCAAAGTAACATGTGTTTTTGGAACTCATACTCATGTTCAAACAGCAGATGAAAAAATACTTAATGGTGGAACGGCATACATAACTGATATTGGAATGACAGGACCTAAAGATAGTGTAATTGGATTAAAAAAAGAAATAGCACTTAAAAGATTTGTTGAGGGTGCATATGCAAAATATGAATGTAGTAATAATGAAGCTATTTTTAATGGAATTATTGTTACTACAGATGATAAAACAAATAAAGCAATTGAAATTGAAAGAGTTAATATGTAACTTTATATAAAGCTTTTCATATAATACTATATGTTATAAAAAATGGTGATATATATGAAAGGCTTTTTTTCGTGCATAAAGAATTTATATCTTGATGCAAAAAATATAAACAAAAAAGATCCTGCATCTAGAGGAATTCTTACCGTAATTTTTTTATATCCTGGATTTCATGCAATTATATATCATAGAATAGCACATTTTTTATATAATCACAAATTATTCTTTTTGGCTCGATTAGTTTCACAAATAGCAAGACATAGAACAGGTATAGAAATACATCCTGGAGCAATTATTGGAAACAGATTATTTATAGATCATGGAATGGGCATTGTAATAGGACAAACTGCAATTGTTGGTGATAATTGTACCATATATCATGGTGTAACTCTTGGTGGAACAGGAAAAGAAAAGAAAAAAAGGCATCCAACTTTAGAAAATAATGTTTTAGTTGGTTGTGGAAGTAAAGTATTAGGTAATATTGTAATTGGTGAAAATGTAAAAATTGGTGCAAATTCGGTTGTATTAAAAAGTGTTGATAAAAATAGTACAGTAGTAGGAATTCCTGGTAGAATAATTAAAAATGTGTGATATTAAAAGTTATCACACATTTTTATAATCTTTATTTTATAATTTATAAATAATTATTATATTACTGCTTAGAAATTTGTTTTAAGCAATTTTTACATATGTTTTTATTTTTAAAGTTAATAACATCATTTGCCTCACCACAAAACACACAAGATGGAAGATATTTTTTAAGTATAACAGAATCCCCACTTGTATATATTTCTAAGGAATCTTTAATTTCAATACCTAAGCTTTTTCTAAGCTCTGATGGTAGTACAATTCTACCTAATTCGTCTACTTTTCTTACAATTCCTGTTGATTTCATAAATTTACCTCCTAATACTTTAATTAATGATGATAATTTTCATTATTTATTATTTTAAATGCTCTAAAAATTTGTTCACAAAGAAATAGTCTTATTAATTGATGTGGAAAAGTAAGATTTGAAAAACAAATTTTTTCATTACTTTTATTTAAAAGTTCATCACTCATTCCAAGAGTACCACCAATTAAAAACACAATTGTAGAATATCCATTGGTAGAAATGTTTTGAATTTTACTAGCAAATTGAGTAGAAGATACATTTTTACCTTGCAAATCTAGAGCAATAATATATGGTTTATTAATTTTATTTAGCTTATTTAGAACTTTATTACTTTCTTTTTCTTTTATAATTTGAATATCTAAATTAGAGATGTTTTGATTTACTTTTTCATCTTCGACTTCTATAATTTCAATTTTAGCATATTTTGAAATTCTTTTTAAATATTCAAAAATAAGGGATAAAAGATTATTATCTTTTATTTTCCCAACACACATTATTTTGATATTTAACATATATTGTATACCTCGCCTGATAAATTTTTTGACGCAACATTTAAAGATATATTTGAAGTAGGAATATCATTTTCTAAAAGTTTATTTTCAATAGTATTTAACAATACCTCTTTATTATTGTTATTTTGACTTAAATGTGCAAATAAAAATTGTGATTTGCCAATGCTTGCAAGTTTAGTTACAATATTTGCAGTATCATCATTTGATAGATGACCAAGATCACTTTTAATTCGATGTTTTAGAGGATAAGGGTATTTACCAAATTCTAGCATTGTTTTATCATAATTTGCTTCTATTACGCTATAATCTGAAAACTTTAAGTATTCAAAAACTTCATCAGAAACCAGTCCAAGGTCAGTAGCATAAGTTAATTTAGAAGTATTACTAACTATATTATATCCACAAGGAGATATAGCATCATGTGAAGTTTCAAAAGGTGTAATTTCTAAATCATTAATTTTAAAGGGTTGTCCGTAAAATACTTTATTGATATCTGCTGTTATATTTTTTTCTTTTAGCATATCACTAAGTAAATTAGCTGTTTTTCCACAAGCATATATAGGTATAGAATTTTTTCTACACAATAAAGAAAGCCCTTTTATATGATCAACATGTTCGTGTGTTATTAAAACAGCTGAAATATCACTAATATTTTTATTAATTTCCTTTAAACCCTCATTTATAGCTTTATATGAAACGCCAACATCTATTAAAATGTCGGTCTTATCAGACTCAATATGAAACATATTACCAGAACTAGAACTATATAAAGGGTGAATATTAAGCATTTTTATCACCCTGCAAAGCCTCATCATCTATATATTCTATATTAGCACCAAGTTTTTTAAATTTTTCAACTATATTTTCATATCCTCTTAATATATGTTCAATATTATAAACTTCAGTTTTTCCCTCAGCAATTAAACCTGCAATTACCATAGCAGCTCCAGCTCTTAAATCGTGCGAATATACAGGAGCATTATATAATTTATCTACACCTTTTATAATTGCAGTTGAGCCATGTGCAGAAATATCAGCACCCATTTTAGCAAGTTCGTCTGTGTATTGAAATCTTGATTCCCATATACTTTCAACAATTATTCCTGTACCATTACAAATTGCAAGTAAAACGCACATTTGAGGTTGCATATCAGTAGGAAATCCAGGATATGGCATAGTTTTAATACTAAAAGCTTTAGGCCTATCAGACATTTTAACTCTAATAGAAGAATTACCTTCTTCAATTGATGCACCAGCTTCAATGAGTTTTGATGTAATAGGTTCAAGATGTTTTGGAATACAATTTTTTATAACAACATCACCACATGTTGCAGCAGCAGCTACCATAAAAGTTCCTGCCTCTATTTGATCAGGTATAATAGAATAGCTTGACTTTTGAGTTAATGTATCTACACCTGTAATTTTTATTGTATCAGTACCAGCACCTTTGATATTAGCTCCCATAGAATTAAGGAAATTAGCAAGATCAACTACATGTGGTTCTTTAGCACAATTTTCTATTATAGTATTACCATCAGCTAAAGTTGCAGCTAAAATAGCATTAATAGTAGCGCCAACACTAACAACATCAAGAAAGATGTTATTACCTTTTAATCTATTGGTTCTAGATGCATATACATTTCCGTTTTTAACTTCAACAGTTGCACCTAATTTTTCAAAAGCTTTAATATGTTGATCAATAGGTCTAGCACCTAAATTACATCCTCCAGGTAAACTAATTTGTACTTTATCAAATTTACCAAGTAAAGCACCTAGAAGATAATATGAAGCTCTAAATTTACTTGTTAATTCATAAGAAGCGATTGCTGAATTAACATTTGAATTATCAATTATAACTTCATTATCTGATATGTAATCTATTTTAGCACCTAATGATTCTAATATTTCATAATATGCTCTGATATCACTAATATTAGGAACATTTTCTAAATGGCATTTTCCATTTATTAGTAGTGTAGCAGGTAGTATTGCAACTGCTGCATTTTTAGCACCAGAAATTATAACCTCACCCTTAAGTTTACAAGGACCATTTACTATGATTTTTTTCATATATAACTCCTCCAAGATTATTATAGTATAATATATTAGCTAAAAAAAAGTATAACATAGTTTTTACAAAAAAACAATATTTACGACAAAAATATTAAATCATCGTTTAAATTTATTTTTTAAATTATTGCAAAGATTATTACAGGAGCATGTAATATTAGTAAGTTGATTTTCTATTGTTAAAAATTTAGAAAAAATTGATAAATCTTTACCTGTTAAATAATGACCATTATATAATGGAAATTTGCAAGGAAGATTGCATAAAATATTATTTAAAATATTATTTTTATAAAAATATTTATTATACATACATTACCTCCTATAGATATAGTATGTTAATTTTATAAAATACGTTAAATATATTAATATACAATTTGTTAATTATAACAATTTTATGAATTTATATAATAAAATATTCAATTAACACTTGTAATTTAGTTTATTATATGTTAAAATATATTAGTAAATTTAATTACTTGAAAATAGGAAGGTGAATAAAATGAAAAAAGACATACAACCAAATTATGAAAAAGCACAAATAAAATGTGTTTGTGGTAATGTTATAGAAGTTGGATCTACAAAAAAAGATATGAAAGTAGATACATGTAGCAAATGTCATCCATTTTTTACTGGTCAAAAGCAAGCTATGTCTAGTCAAGGAAGAGCTGCTAAATTTATGGAAAAATATGGAAAGAAAGCTTAATAATTTTAGATTAGATTGGGTGCTTGTTAGTACCCTTTTTTATTTATGGAGATAATATATGAAACAAAAAAAAGAAAAAATAGGTGGAATGGCCCTTTTTAATGGTTTAATGCTTAGAAACAAAAAAAGGGAAGTTGTATCTAAGATTTATGATGAAAACAAGATTTCTGTTGAAATAACAAATATTTCTAATACACGTGACGAAGATAAATTTACTATTTATGATATACCAATAATTCGTGGAATAATAAGTATGAAAAATATGATTACATCATCAGTTCCATATGTATTAAATTCGGCACAAAATGTTCTAGATAAAAATTCAAAAGAAAAAATTAATATTGATAAATTTGAAATTATAACAGCATATATAATTTCTATAAGTTTGGTACTTATTCTTGTTGCTGCAATTCCAAATTTTATATCAACTTTTATTGATATGAGAATAAGAAACATTTCACAAGCTATTATGCAAACAGCTTCGTTTGTAATATATCTTTTGATATTATCTAAATTTAGTAACTTAAAAACGTTATTTGAATATCATGGAGCAGAACATAAGGTAGCAAATGCATATGAAAAATTAGATATAAAAGATATAACAGTTGAAAACGTAAAAAAAGAATCTAGATTTCATATTAGATGTGGCGGTAACTTTGTAGTATATTTATTTTTATTAATAATTTTTATTACCTTAATTATACCGTCTAACAATTTAATATTTAAAACAATAATTCAAGTTTTATTACTACCATTTTTAGCGGGATTTTCGTATGAACTTGTAATGTATACAGCATATTTACCATCTTTTTTAAAGTTTTTAGCATATCCTGCAATGTCTATACAATTAATAACTACAAAAGAGCCAACTGATGATAAAATTGAACTTGCTATATATACTTTATTTGGTTGTTTAAATGGTAATAAAAAAATATCGTTAAAATCATGTTTAGATTGTTATTTACAAAAAAACAAAAAACTAAAAGATAAGTTTGAAATAAACGATGCACTTTTAATTGTATCAGATATGAAAAATATGACAAAAGATGAAATATTTTTAAAATTAGATGATATAATGCTAGAATATAGCGAACAAATAAATTTAATTAAAATGCTAAATATGATATATAAAAATAATATGCCACTTGCATATATTTTAGGGCATGTAAATTTTTATAACGAAAAATATATAGTAAATAACAAAGTTTTAATACCAAGAGTGGATAGTGAAATATTAGTTGATAATGCCATTAAATATATAGAAAAAGAAAAATTTAATACATTATTAGATTTATGTACTGGAAGTGGATGTTTGGGAATATCAATTGCTAACAATTCTAGTATTAAGTCCGTAACTTTACTTGATGTTTCAAAAGAAGCTCTTAAGATTGCTCAAAAAAATATTTCATTAAATAATGCTAATGATAAATGCAAAACTCTTTTATCAGACTTGTTTTTAGCATTCAATAATACTAATATAAAATATGATATAATTATATCTAATCCTCCATATATAAAATCTAAAGATTTAGTAAAATTAGACGATAGTGTAAAAAAAGAACCTTTGATAGCATTAGATGGGGGAGAAGATGGTATGATGTTTTATGAAAAAATACTTTCTAATGCTTCAAATTATTTATCTGATAATGGAATTATAATGTTTGAAATTGGATACGACCAATTAAATGATATAAAAAAATTATTAAATAAATACAAAAACTATAAACTTATTGATAATATAAAAGATTATGGTGGAAATGATAGGGTGGTAATATGTCGTTTTCAGAAAATATAAAAGATGAAATATTAAAAAGTTGTAGTAATCTTAAAAATGATTATTATATAAATGCAGAAAGCTTTGGAGAATTACTAACTCAAGCAAGTACAAAAAATAATCTTAAAGCTAATTATAATGAATACTTTGATATTTCAAAATTAGATGAAATATGTATTAAAAATATATTAAAAGGTGTATTTTTAAGTTCTGGTTGTGTAGTAAATCCTAATTTAAATTACCACTTAGAAATATATTTTAAAAACAAAGCTTGTACGGAATATATTTATGATATTTTATCACTTTTAGAATTTACGCCTAAAATTTTAAAAAGAAAAAACACTAATAGCTATGTGATTTATATAAAAGAGTCTGAACAAATAGTTACTTTTTTAAGTTTGTTAGAGGCAAATAATGCAGTACTTGAATTTGAAAAGATAAGGGTAGAAAAACAAGTTAAAAATAACATAAACAGAAATATTAATTGTGAAACTGCTAATTTAA
This sequence comes from uncultured Clostridia bacterium, assembly GCA_947630145.1. Classification (GTDB taxonomy): domain Bacteria; phylum Bacillota; class Clostridia; order TANB77; family CAG-465; genus CAG-465. The sequence goes on from CANRGL010000009.1 coordinate 15,200, forward strand.
CTAAAACAATTAAAAGTAGTATGAAACAACTAGATGCAATAAAAACAATAAAAGAAAATAATATGTTTGATAATTTAGATGAAAAATTAAAATATGTTGCAACATTACGTGAAAAATATCCTGATAAAAGTTTATCATATATTTCTGATAAAACAAAAGTAGATAGGATAAATATTTTAACAAAATCAGGACTTAAACATAGACTTGATAAATTAATAGAAATTGCTGATAATATATAAAAAAGTTCTCCAGAATTTTAGTCTGGAGAATTTTTTTAAAATTTAAAAGAATTCATTTTTTCTGAAAGTAAACTTTCTTTAGATTTAAGATTTGCAAGTAGCTCATTATATTTTGTTACTAAATTATTTGAAGTAAACAAAATATTACTTCCATTAATCTTCCAATTTGCTTTATTTTCAGTTAGAAAATTTAATATATTTTCAAATTCAGTTAGCCAATTATCATATAACCCTGTTATCTGTTTTATATTATCTGCATCCTCTTTAACCTTTAAATTATTATTTACTTGAAAAATAAATAGATCAGTATAATATTTATCAAGATTTAATTCATTTGCTTGAGCAGTTATATATTCATCACTAGATAAATTTGAATATTTTGTATTTGTAGAGTTTTGTGTATCCCTAATTTTTTTTATATTTTCTCTTGTTTTATTAAAATCAGGGCCGTCTGCAGCAATATTAGTAGAAGACAATGAATTATATAATAAATTTTGTGAATATATATCTGAAAGTTCTTTATTTGTGTTTCTAAAATTCTCATAATATTGTTTTACAGCCTCTTCAATTTTAGCAAAATTGCCTGTTGTTTTTGTTTCATTATCAATACTTTTAGAATTATACATTGAAATAACAGTATCACCTAAAATCTTTTCTTGTTTTTGTTTATATGAAGTCTCATAATATCTAATACCAAATATTCCAATTATTACAATTACTACTATAGATATAAGTACTATAATAGAAATTAACAGTTTATTTGAAGCCTTTCCATAATTTTTCATATATTAATTCCTCCTCTTTATAGCCTATTATACCATATAGAAAAAAATTAGTCTATTACTTTTTACACTCTTTTTCACATTTTTCCATAGGGAATCTACCAACACAAGTATTATCACATCTTCTATTTCTAAGAAGTTTAATAGGATTTTCCTCAACTTCAAATCTATAGTCACAGCCATGTTTTCTTATATATTCATCGATTACTAAATGACTTGGAACACATTTTACATCTTGATTTACTATTTCTTGATATGTATAAAAATCAAAATCAGAAGGTACATCTTTTAATGGTACATAATCTTCACGAACTGCAGTATAGCTTACAGTATTTTCTAAAATTCTTCTTACATATTCAATATTTGGCCCTAATTTTAGTAATTCAGGGAAATTACCATCTGGTATTACTTCATTCCAATCTTTATTTTCATATTTTTTTAGAAGTTCTACTGCTTTATGTAAGTGAGCTACTTCATATTCAAAATAACATTCCCATATTTTTTTAATATATGGATCAGTTTCATCTTTAAAACATGAATAGTAAAGATAGCATTCAGTATATTCATGTAAAAGTAAATTTTCTAGCCAACTTAAATTAGGATCCATTAAACTTTCATATTGTGATACATGCTGTTCTTCAACCATACCAATTTCTTGATATAATTTTCTTCCTAAATCAGATGAATAAAACATGCCAATATTCATGTAATAGTTCATAGTCTGCTGTTCAGCAGCAGTTATGATTGCAATATCTAATTTTGTAATTGATGATGCATTTTTGTAATCAGTAAAACATTTAATTGAGTCAAATGGATATCTATGATGTGCAATAGTAGGCCTTCCTGGCATTATTTCTGTATATCTTCCAACTAATTTTTCTGGTAATACACCATATTCCATTTCAAGTAAATCTGAATAACGATATAGATGGTCAAAATCTTCTAATAATGCAAAATTTAAAGCATTAACTACATTTTGATCCGGATCACGTTGTGCAAGTCTTGCTGTAAGATCTACTGCTAGTTGTTCATAGGTAATTGTATGCTCAAGAAGAGTTTCATTTATTGGTTTTAAATTACTTATTTTTTTCTGTTGTTGTTGTTCAATACGGCGAGTAAGAGCTATTTGACGTCTTAAATCATTATTATTACAGTTTCTTGAAAATTGATGTGAAAATTTAACAGCTTCATACTCAGTTCCATTCATAAGTACAATTCTTGTTTTTGTATATGGACTTATATCACATAAATTATATGATTTTGGATATAATTCATCCCAATTTTCTATTGTTTTGTTTATATCAACTGGTTTTAACTCAAATGGATTCATATCTTATCACACTCCTTGTAAAATAATATGAAATAAATATAAATATTATTCTATACTAATGCTATATTTATGGTTTAAAATCTTTTTTTGAAAATGCCGATGTTAAAAATAGCAAAGAAATATAACAAAAAATATAGATAAATATTTGATATATTAATGAAGTTACTTTGCCATTATACTCCGATGAAATAAAATAAATAGCCCAATTGGAAATTAGTACACAAATTAAAGGTTTAAAAATAATTGAAAATATATTTAATTTTACTTTAGTAGTTTTTATAAGTTGAATAATACTTATTGTGCCATTTAAAAGTTCACTTACAAATAAAACAATAACGTAACCATATATACCATATATTGGTAGTAAAATATACATAAGTATAATACTTATAACAAGATCTAAAATATTACATTTCATTACAGCTACTTGTTTATTTAATCCTTTTAACATTCCATCAACAACATTATCAATATACATTATTAATACTAAAGGTGCGATTATTTTTATATATTTTGTAACTTCCATTTTGTTATATATGGCCATACTTAGTGAATCAGCAAAAGTAAAAAAGATTCCAAATATTAAGACAGAAAATAACATAGTAGCTTTAAAAATTCTATTTGTAATTGTATTTATTCTCTTTTTGTTTTCTAAAGCATTTAATCTAGAATACTCTGGTATTAATAATCCTGCAAAGACATTAATAAATAAACAAGGAAACCATATAAGTTGCATAACCATTCCTGTTATCATTCCATATTCAGACAGAGCAACCTCACATGATATTCCAGGCTTTTTTTCTAATCTAATAGGGATTAATATTTGTTTTATAGTAGCAAGTCCTGAACGTATATATGAAGTTATAGCTATAGGAAAGGATATTTTTAATATATCTTTAATAAATAATCTATTTTGCAAACTTGCACCATTATATCTTTTTTTATCTATTACATATAACATATATAAATAGATAAATGAAATAAATTCTGATAAAAGTGAACCTAAAACTAACGATAAACAAGCATTTTCTAAATTTATTGGAAGTATTATATTAAACAAATATATTGAAATTATAATTTTAAAAAATTGTTCAATAAAATTTGCTGATGCTGTCTTAATTACTCTAGTTACTGCTGAGAAATATCCATTTATACATGCCGATATAGCAAGTGGTGGCAAAGATATAGCAATTAAAATTAATGATTTTGAAGATACTTTATTATGTAGAAAGTTAATAGTTAAAGTTTTTGATAAAAATATAAGTAATAACATAGCTATAATTCCCAAAATACTACTTATAATTATAGCTTGTTTAGTGATTTTCTTTACATCATCAAATTTTCCTAGAGCAAGTTTTTGTGATACTAAATGTGTAACTGCAATTGAAATACCAGATGTAGCTAAAGTTATTGCAAAAGTATAAATTGAAATTATAAGTTGATATACACCTAATGCTTCAGTACCAATTTTGTTAGAAATGTATACATTAAATCCCATTCCTATTACATTCATTATTAAAGAGGATATAGAAAGTATAATTGTATTTAATACAAAGGTTTTAAATCTTTTCATAAAATCACCTAAAAAAGTATTATATATAAATATATGAAAATAGTTTTTTTTTAATACAAAAATTGAATTTATAATTATTTTATGATATAAGTATCATAGGTGAAGTTACATGAAAGAAAGTATAGGAGTATATATTCATATACCTTTTTGTGAAAAGAAATGCTTTTATTGTGATTTTGTATCATATGATAACAAAAATGATTTAATTAAAGAATATATTGACTCACTTTGTATAGAAATTTTAAGAAATGCTGAAATTTTAAGCGAATATGATATTAGTACTATATATTTTGGGGGTGGAACACCATCTTGTATAGAACCAGAATATATTACGAAAATTATGGATACCTTAAAATTATTTATTCCTGATTTTAATTCATTAAAAGAAGTAACCATAGAAGTAAATCCAAATAGTGCCTCTTTAGATAAACTTAAAAAATATTATGATGGCGGAATAAATAGATTAAGTATTGGATTACAATCTACACATGATAAAATATTAAAAAATATTGGTAGAATTCATAGTTATGACGATTTTACAAATACGTTAGAAAATGCAACAAATGCAGGATTTAAAAACATTTCTCTTGATCTTATATATCCTTTACCAGGACTTAAATTAAATAGCTTTAAGGATAGTTTAAATACCATAATGAAGTTAAAAGATATATATAATATAAAACATATATCGGTGTATAATTTGGAAGTACATGAAAGTACAAGGCTTAAGTTTCTTTTAGATGAAGGTTTTCTATCATTATGTGATGAAGAAGAAGAATACAAAATGAGAGATATATTAAACACTACATTAAAAGATAATAATTTTATTAAATATGAAATATCTAACTATGCTTTAGAAGGTTATCAGTCAAAACATAATTTATGTTATTGGAATCAAGATAAATATCTAGGGTTTGGAGTAAACGCATCTTCGTTTTTTAATTCAAAACGATATAGGAATATAGATGATATTAATGAATATATAAAAAGAATAAAGGAAAACAAGGATATTGTTGTTGAAAGTGAGCAGTTAGATAAGCTTAGTCTTATGAAAGAATATATTATACTAAGACTTAGATTAAAAGATGGTGTTAATATCGTAGATTTTAAAGAAAGATTTAATATTGGCATATTTGATATTTTTAAAACTGAATTTGATGTGTTAAAAAAAGATAATCTAATAAATATAGATAATAAAAGCAAAAATATTTATTTAACTCCTAGAGGTGAAGAAGTAGCAAATCTTGTATGGGAAAAATTTATTTAAAAATATAAAAAATACTACTAAAGAATTAGCAGTATTTTTTATTTTTTGCTTTTTACTTTTTTTCGGCTTGTATTAAAAAATAGATTCTATTGCAATTTTCACCATAACATATGTTATACTTTTTTCCTTTAACAAGTAAAGAAGAAAGATAATCAAAGTATTCTTTCCTTGTAGTTATATTTTCAGGAAAATAAGATTTTAACAAATGTATCCTACTTAGTCGTACTGTATACTTTTTATGAACAAACACATCCGTGAAGTTATATTCTATATATGTCTTATGCCGGTTTACATCATTAAGTATTACACTGTCTTTAAAAATAGAGTCATCAAATTTAAATTCGCTACAATATACAGAAAGTATCATAATGAAAAAAATAGATGCAAAAATAATAATGCCAATGACTATTGACAAAATGTGGAAAAATAACATAAAAGTTCCTCCTAAATTAAAATTTTAAATATAGTATGTGTTTGACTGTATATATTATAACATAATATTCCTTGAAAGTAAATAACTAAATATGTTATTTAAAAATTTGCTTATTGAAATAATATATTAAATATGTTAGAATAATTTGTATGTAAAATAGGAAAAAATATAAATAATATAATAATATAATTAATGTGAGGGAGAATATGGAAAATAAAAAATTTTTAGTAGTTGATGGTAATAGTATAATGAATAGAGCTTTTTATGGACTTATGAATCTTAAAATGACATCGAATATTTTAAATATTCATACTAATGCGTTATATGCTTTTTTAAATATATATTGGATGATATTAGATAAGATTCATCCAGATTATGTAGTAGTATCTTTTGATTTAAAAGCTCCTACATTTAGACACAAAATGTATGATGAATATAAAGCTACAAGACATGGTATGCCTGATGAACTTAAAGAACAGATGCCCGTAATTAAAGAAATTTTAAAAGCAATGAACGTTCCAATTATTGAAAAGGAAGGTTATGAAGCTGACGATATTTTAGGTACTATTTCGAAGAAAAATGAGAATAATAATATTTTTACATATATTTTAACAGGGGATAGAGATTCTTTTCAGCTTATTTCTAATCTTACTAATGTGATTATGCCTTCAAATAAACCTGGAAAAACAGAATATACTATTTATGATACTGATATGCTTAAAGAAAAGTATGGTATAAGCCCTCGTCAAGTAATAGAGGTTAAATCTTTAATGGGGGATGCATCTGATAACATACCTGGTGTAAAAGGAGTAGGAGAGAAGACAGCATATAGTTTAATTCAAAAATACGATAATATAGATAATATATATACCAACATAGATAATATCGATATAACACCAAAAACTAAAGAAAAGCTTTTATCTGATAAGGATATGGCAAAACTTAGTCATACTCTTGCTACAATAGATATAAACGTTCCAATAGAAATTGATTATGAAAACTCTAAGTTATCTGATGTAAATAAACAAGAATTATATAATTTATTTAAAAAATTAGAATTTAGAAAATTTATGGATAAATTTGATTTTTCTGACATTGCTAACGAATTGTCATCTGATACTAATAATAAAAAGCAATTATCTGTAAAAAATACAATTATTTTAGATAAAAATAATATCAATTCATATTTGAAAAATTTAGAAGATTTATTTAACTTAGATCAAGTATCATATATATTTAATATTAATTCAAAAAATATTGTATCTAATATTAAAATATTAGATAGAGATTTTATAGGATTTTATGATAATAAAAATGATGTTATATATATAATTGACTTAAAAGATATTAATAAAGATATTAGTGAAAATATAATTAGGAAATTTGCTACATCTAATTGTATAAAATTAGGTTATAATATTAAGCAAGATATTTTATACATATTTAATAATATATCTAATAATATTAAAGGATTTAATTATGATTTAATGATTGCATATTATCTTTTAAATTCAAATGGTGCTCATTATTATATTGATAAAATATTAAATGAATTATTTGATGTATCTTTTAATTATGATAATAAAAATAATGAGAATGTTCAAATCTCTTTATTTGATGTACAAGAAGAATATGTTTTTCTAAATGAGTCTAGTATTACAAATATTACTACATATTTAAAGGGAATATATGATTCATATAGTATAATTACAAATAAACTTAAAGAATTTAATATGATTGACTTATTTAATAATATAGAAATGCCACTTGTAGAGACACTAGCATATATGGAAAAAAACGGAATGTATATTGATAAGAAAAAATTAGATGAATTTGATATTAAAATTACTGAAGATTTAAAACTATTAGAAGAACAAATATATACTTTAGCAAAAGAAAAATTTAATATTAATTCTACTCAAAAGTTAGGTACGATTCTATTTGAAAAATTAGGTCTTCCTACAGTAAAAAAAACAAAAACAGGATATTCAACTGATAAAGATGTTTTAGAAAAACTAGAAGGAAAACATGAAATTATATCAAAAATTTTAGAATATAGACAAATAAATAAATTAAAAACAACTTATGTAGATTCACTAAGAGATAAAATTAATCCTAATGATGGGAGAATACATACAACTTTTATGCAAACTGTAGCGTCTACTGGTAGACTTAGTAGTGTAGAACCAAATCTTCAAAATATACCAATTAGATTAGAATTAGGTAAGAAAATACGTAGTTTCTTTGTAGGTGAAGGTAATAATTTAATTATTGATGCTGATTATAGTCAAATTGAGCTTAGGGTTCTTGCAGATATTGCAAATGATCCTGTAATGATAAATTCTTTTAAAGAAGGAATTGATATTCATAAAACTACTGCTTCACAAGTTTTTGACGTTCCTTTAGCTGATGTGACTACACAAATGCGTTCACGTGCAAAGGCTGTAAATTTTGGTATAGTTTATGGCATTAGTGGTTTTGGGCTTGCTAAAAATATATCTACTTCTACTAAAGAGGCGACAAATTATATAAACAAGTATTTAGAAAAATATGGTGGTATACATAAATTTATGACTGATATAGTAGTAAAGGCAAAAGAAGATGGTTATGTTGCAACGTTATTTAATAGAAGAAGATATATTCCTGAACTATATCAAAAAAATAAAAATATTGTAGAGTTTGGGAAAAGAATTGCTATGAATACACCAATTCAAGGAACAGCAGCAGATATAATAAAAATTGCTATGAATAGAATATATAATAAATTAAAACAAAACAATTTAAAATCTAAATTAATTATGCAAGTACATGATGAATTAATTATGGAAGTAGTTCCAGATGAAATAGATATAATAAAAGAAATATTAAAAAATGAAATGGAAAATGTGATATCATTAAAAGTACCATTAGACGTAGATTTAAATGTTGGAAAATCTTGGTATGATGCACATTAATAAATATAGAGGAAGGTATAGATGAAAATAAAAAAACAAGGTAAAATTTTAAAGTTTATAACTTTTTTTGTAATATTTACAATTGTTCTTTTTGTATCTAGTATTTTAATTATAAAAAAATTAGTTTTTCCTTTGAAACACTTTGATGTTGTAAAAATTGAGGCTAGTAAAAATAATATTGATCCATATCTAATTATGGCAATTATTAAAACAGAAAGCAATTTTAATAAAGAGGCAACTTCAAATAAAAAAGCAAAAGGACTTATGCAAATTAGAGATACAACTGCAAATGATATAAATAACAAAATAAATTTAGTAAATCAGGTTGAGGGAAACTTATTTGATGAAAATGTAAATATAGCTCTAGGTTGCAAATATTTTAATGATCTAATCAGTAATTATAATGGTAATTATTATCTTGCAATTTGTGCATATAATGCAGGAATGGGAAACGTTAATAAATGGATAGAAGAAGGTAAAGTGGATAAAAATTTAAATGAATATACCAATATTTCTTTACCATTTGAAGAAACTCGTAAATATTTAAAGAAAGTTATAATTTCATATAAGATATATAGAAAATTGTATAGTTAATACTTTACATAAATTATGATGTAAATTACCAATGTATAGGAATAGTACAGGTTACACTGCTACAATTGATAATGGCACAATTAATACTTTAATTGCATATTATTATCCTAATGGTTAAAATCAAAACAGCGAAAAGAATTTTTAAACTTTTCGCTGTTTTCATTTTATTGGGTATAATTTTTATATATACCTATTATTTTTTATTAATTTTAGTATATTTATTACAAAAAATACTACACAAATACATAAAAATATGTTAAAATAATATACAAATAAAAGGAGTGATTTTATGTCAGGACATAGCAAATGGAATAATATTAAAAGAAAAAAGGAAGCAAGTGATGCTAAAAAAGCAAATATATTTTCTAAACTTGGTAAAGAAATAACTATTGCTGTAAAAACTGGTAATAGTGGCGATATTAACGTTAATAGGAAATTAAGGGATGTTGTTGCTAAAGCAAAGGCTCAAAATATGCCAAATGATAATATTAATAGATGTATTCAAAAAGCATTAGGTGATAGTACATCAGCAAATTACGAAGAAATCGTATACGAAGGATTTGGCCCTTGTGGAGTTTCAGTTATCGTTGAAGTTTTAACTGATAATAAAAATAGAGCAGCAGCTGATGTAAGACATATATTTAGTAAATCAGGTGGAAGTCTAGGGCAAACAGGATCAGTTGGATATATGTTTGATAAAAAAGGATATTTTCTAATTGAAAAAAACAATGATTTAGATGAAGATAGTTTAATGCTAGAAGTTTTAGACTATGGTGCTGATGATTTTATATCTGATGATGAATATATTGAAGTATTATGTGATCCTAAGAATTTTTCTGAATTACTTGAAATTTTTCAGAAGAAGGATATAAAATTAGAAGAAGCTCAAATAAAGCAAATACCAAATATGAAAAAAGATTTAACTGATGAAGAAGAAGAAAAGTTAAATAATTTCTTAGAAAAATTAGAAGACAATGATGATGTTCAGAATGTTTGGCATAATGCCAATATATAAGTATTACATAAAAATGTAATATTTTTTTAACAAAAGTATTGACTTTACATAAATTTAATGCTATAATAATATTGTAAGGTGTTGTTATTTTGAACTAAGGAGGTGTTTTTATGTACTATGATAATAAATCTACATTTTATATAAAACAGTATGGACCAGCAGTTATTACTATTGCTATATCGTTAGTTTTAGTAGTTGGCGGATTATATATTTATTTATCTAGCAATAAAAACAACCGCCTTCAAGATACATTAGTTGCAAAAAATGCAGATAGTCAAGAAGTAATATCTCAACAAGATACTACTGTTACTGAAAAAACTAATAGTCTTCAAGAAGAAGTTCAAGAAAATGTCGCAACAACAGCTGAACAACAAGTTTCTAATAATAATGAAGTTATTGAACAAAATGTTCCTCAAGAAAAAAAAGAAGAAGATGTAAATATTGATATAAATAATGTAAATACAACTTCAACTTTAAGTGTAGAACTTAAGAATCTAAAAAATTTACAGAAATCATCTGAAGGAACTATTTTAGGTGTCGATAACGATAAAAATATTATTATAAATATTTCAAATAATAATTATAAAGCAACATTGATTGGTATAGATTACAAAAAATCTAATTCAAACATAGTTGAACAACTTAACAATGATTTAAAGAATAAAAAAGTTAAAATTGCTTTTGATAATGTAAAAACTGAAGATAATAAATTATGTATATACTTATATATTAATGATGAGTTATATAACAAAAAATTATTGGAAAATGGTCTTTCAATAATAAAAGTTGAAAAAGCAAATACAAGTCTATTAAATGAACTTGTAACAGCTCAAAAGCAAGCAAAGACAAACAACTTAGGTATTTGGCAAAAATAAAAATTAGCATGCCGAACTAGGGAAAAACCTTAGTTTTCATATATCAACCTCTTATGATCGCCTCTATAGAAATATAGAGGCATCTATTTTTTTATATTATGTTATGAAACTTTTTTAACCATTTTGCATACTTGACATAATTTTTAAATATGTTATTATGTTTACATAAATACTACACTATTAAGGAAGGAGGAATATGAAAATTGAATTAAATGAATGTGATATTATAAATATACTTAATTGTATAAACATAACAACTTATTATATGAAATACCATACAAAGGAAATAAAACAAGATATTTCATATTATTATAACTTTGATAACTATAATGAAGATTATTTTAATTTAAATTTGTTACATAGAAGAATAAGTGTTAAAGCGAATATAGAATATTATAATGAAGATAATTCAAATTTATTTATAGGGCAAAAAGATTATTTAAATACAAAAGAAAAAGATTTTAAAGTGTTAAAAAATAATAAAAATAAAATATATGATAAAAAGCATAATAATATTAATAAAAGAAAAAATAATAAGTTTTATATTAAATTTTTCTTTAGAAGAGGTATTAACAAATAATAAGAAATAGTGTAGTATAAGCTTATATTAATTTATTAATTGTGGCTAATGCGTTTTTTATAAAATTGCGCAAAATAATAATTTTGTGAAATAAAGGTCAGAAGTTATTGACTTTAAATATGTTATATGATAATATTTATAAGTATAATAACTAAATATATAATTAAGAATTATATATTATATTACATTATATTAAAATAGAATAAATTATTTTTATACCTTATTTATATAATTTTTTATTTTATATATACTCTCTATTTTTGTTTTTAATTATTTTTTGTTATTTCCTGACATGTAACTATATACCTTAATTAATAAAAATGTCTTAAAATCGATTTTAGAGCGTCGTTTTTTTGAGGTGATATTAAATGTATGATGATGTACCTTTATATATAAAAAATTTTCTATTGTATATGAAAAATATTCAAAATAGATCTAAAAATACCGTAAAAGAATATTATTATGATTTAAGAAATGCTTTTAGATTTTTTAAACGTGATTTATATCGATTAAATAATAAAAATTTAGATGAAATTGATATTACAGATATTGATATAAATTTTATAAAAAAAATCAAATTAAATGATATATATAATTATTTGGATTATTTATCGAATAATTCTGATAAAGTTACAACTAGATCTAGAAAAGTTTCTGCACTTAAATCTTTTTTTAATTATTTATGTTTTAAAGAACGTGCTTTAGAAATTAATCCTACTGTTGAATTAGAAATGCCAAGACTTGAAAAAAGAAATCCTAAATATTTAACTCTAGATGAGAGCCTCTCTCTCCTCCACTCTATTGATGGAAAATTTGAAAAAAGAGATTATGCCATTATAACATTATTTTTAAATTGTGGATTAAGATTATCTGAACTTGTTAACATAAATTTAAAAGATATTAGGGGTACTTCTCTTAGTGTTATAGGTAAAGGTAATAAAGAACGTAGTTTGTATTTAAATGATGCTTGTAAAGACGCAATAGACGAATATATAAAAGTACGACCTAAAGATAATTTAAAGGATAGAGATGCATTATTTATAAGTAGTTTTGGAAAAAGAATTAGTAATAGAATGGTCGAAATGATTGTAAAAAAATATATTATACAAGCAGGTCTTGACCCAAGAAAATATTCTCCCCATAAACTAAGACATACTGCTGCTACATTGATGCTAAAATACGGAAAAGTTGATATAAGATCATTACAACAAGTTTTAGGACATGAAAGTATTTCTACTACTGAAATTTACACTCATGTTGATAGTGAGCAAGTAAAAGATGCATTATCAAAAAATCCTCTAAATAAAAAGAAAATATAAGAGCTAGAACAATTAAGTCCTAGCCCTTATTTCAATTAAGATAAGGTAAAATAGTATCGGTTACGATATCTACAGCTGATTTTGTGATAATTCCTTTTTTATAAATACTTGGAGTATACGGTTTATTTATTATAGCCCCAAATAAATGATCTAAGTCATTACCAACATTAGTTGCGATACCTAAATTAGCATAATACTCTGCATTATCAGTCTCTTGGCCCTTTATAGAAGCAAAGAAAATCTTACATCCAGACTTTGAAACAAATTCGGAAGACATATTTCCTCCTGCTTTTGATATTATTACTTCACACGAAGAAATAAGTTTTTTCAAATCCTCAGAAGCTACATAGCTAAACAAAGACATTGTCTTTTTATATTTACTATGAATTTTCTTTGCAAATTTGTAAGGTTTTCCAATACCTGAAATACAAATTAGTTTCTTTTTGTTATCTTTACAAAATTGTGCAAGTTTAGGCAGTGCCTTTATTCCCATACCAAGCCCTTCAGCACTTCCAGGTACAAACAAAACTGTGTCCTTTATAGTTTTTGAACAATCAACTTCGCCGTCAAAGAAACATGGATTTGTACCAATATATATAGGTCCTTTTGAATCTTTAAGATATGGATAAACTTTAAGGCCGTTATTCCACGAAGTTTCACTTGCAACAAAATAATGTAAATTATTGACATTGCCATAAGAAGACATTGCAAAACCGAGCATTTCAGTATCTGTTACTATAACTCCTGCAAATTTTATACTTGAAGTATCATCAGCTATTTTTGATAAAATTGCATTAGAATACGGATAAGTCGATAATACAACTTTTGGTGAAAGAACACGCATAAGTTTTTTTAACCTATCAGTATATAAAATTTTGAATAAAGGTGCTATATCAAAAGCAGATTTTTCTGGATTAATTTCACCACGAATCAATTTATTCCATATAAATTGACCTGGCTTACTCCGTGACATTAAAACCCAAGCTTTATCATTGCATTTTGCAATAACATTAGAAAAAAGTGATAAGATATCGATAATGATAATATTTTTATCAGTTTTTTCAGTTATTTTTTTTGCAACAGCTCTTGTTGGGGCACGATGACCATTTCCAGCATGTCCAGTAAAAAGGACAATATCTACTTTCTGATTATAATATTTAAGGTATTTCAAAAGTCCTAAAATTGATTCATAGGAAGTATATATACTGTTGTTATACACTTCATCAAAATTCAAATTTATATTTGAAGTAGCCTCACCTTTATTTAAATGCCGATTAAGAATATCTTCAAAAGTTGAAATTTCATTTACACTTATTCTTGAAAATTTGTTTGTTACATCAGCTCTAATCCAAGCCATACAAATTCCTCCTTAATAATATATAAAAAGATACATATTTTACCTATATATAATTATATCATTTTTTTGAACGCTTGTCAAATAAGATATTAATATATAGGTATTTGTAAAACTTGTCCTACATATATATCACTTTTAGAAAGATTATTCCTATATTTTATATCATTTACAACACTTTGTATATCTAAAGATTCATCTTTACTATTTTTACAAACGACTTTAGAAATATTCCAAAGTGTATCTGAAGAAGAAACAACATACTCGTAAGTATGAATTTCTCTTTTACCAAAACTTTTTGTAGTTAAAAAACCAATACCTAAAAATATCAAAAATAATATTATTATATTAAATAGGAACTTTTTCTTTGATACTACTTTTATTCTTCTATTATTTACTTTTTTCATAAATATCACCTCGTAAACATTTGTTCTTTATAATATATATTATAAACTATGAACAGATGTTTGTCAATAGTTTTTTTAAAAAAAGTAAATATATGTTCTTTTTTAATAAATAATATCAGATATAATCATATCTACCTTATTTAAAATATTTTTTTCAATACTTAAATCAATTAATACATTTTGGTTAAATTCTACTTTATTTATCACTACATGCTTATTACTAATATAGTCCTTTAATTGATTAATAAGCTTATCATACAGGTTGTAGTCTATATTAATTGTCTTTTTTATATAATTTAAAATTTCAGTTTTTTGTGTTAACTTAAAAGAATTTCTAAAAGAATTTAAATATGCACGCGATAAAGGTCCTGCACCAAGTAAGATGCCTCCAAAATACCTAACTATTATCACACATATATTAGTTATATTTTCTTTTGTAATTAATTCATAAATTGCTTTTGTACCAGTTCCCTGTGGTTCACCATCATCTGAAAAATTAATATTTATTTGATTATTTTTATCTAAATAACTATATATATACACAATATGTCTAGCATCATTATATTCTTTTTTTATTTTATTTATATATTCTTTTGCATCCATTTCATTATTTATTTTAAATATATAAGAAATAAATTTAGATTTTTTTTCTTCCAAAATACTTTTTGCTATTTCTCCATATTCACCATTATTATCAGAAATTAAAGTAAAATTCATATAACTCCCCCATTATTTTAATATGTATTATATCATAGATTAAGGCTTGATACAAGGAAGGATAAACTACCCTAGATAAAAAAGTAAAATGCTAATAAAAACTACCTACTCTAGCATCTAGAATAGGTAGCTTTTTTACTTTTTATATTCATATATTGGTTTCCCAATACCATCGATTACATCTTTTGTTATAATACATTTATCAATGTTTTTATTAGAAGGTACTTCATACATTGCCTCTAGCATAGCATTTTCCATTATTGCTCTAAGTCCCCTTGCACCAGTTTTTCTTTCAATTGCAAGATCTACTACTTTTTCTAAAGCACCTTTATGTATATCAAGTCTAACGTCATCCATCTTAAATAGTTTTTTATACTGTTTAACAATGGCATTCTTTGGTTTTGTAAGAATTTCTATTAGCGCATCTTTATCTAAGTTATTTAGAGTTGTTATAATTGGAAGTCGACCGACAAGCTCAGGAATTAATCCAAATTTTATAATATCTTGAGGTTGTACATTTGCAAAGATTTTTCCAACGTCTAACTTTGTTTTCTCTTCAACTTTAGCACCAAATCCCATTGATTTTGTATTGGTACGTGCTTCAATTATTTTTTCAAGTCCATCAAAAGCACCACCACATATAAAGAGTATATTACTAGTATCTATTTTTATAAATTCTTGCTGAGGATGTTTACGACCACCTTGTGGAGGAACATTAGCAACAGTACCTTCAATTATTTTAAGTAAAGCTTGTTGCACTCCCTCACCACTTACGTCACGTGTTATTGATGGATTTTCAGACTTTCTTGCAATCTTATCTAATTCGTCTATATATATAATTCCTTTTTCAGCCTTTTGTACATCAAAATCTGCAGCCTGAATTAATCTAAGTAAAATGTTTTCTACATCTTCTCCTACATATCCAGCTTCAGTAAGTGTTGTTGCATCAGCAATTGCAAAAGGTACATGTAATATTTTTGCAAGTGTTTGTGCAAGCATAGTTTTTCCACAACCAGTTGGTCCAAGTAATAATATATTACTCTTTTGTATTTCTACATCATCTAATTTATCTTGATTTTTTATTCGTTTATAATGATTATATACAGCAACGGCTAAAACTCTTTTAGCATTATCTTGACCTATTACATATTCATCTAATACTTTTTTTATATCTTCTGGAGAAGGCAGTTCTTTATTTGAAACTAATTCTTTATTATCTGATTGAGTAACAGGAACAATTTGATCTTGCATAATTTTATAACATGTATCTACACAATCATTACATATATATACTTCCTCTGGTCCTTCAATCATATTTTTTACTTCTTCTCTTAATCTACCACAGAAAGAACAAAAAACTAGATCTTCAGATGAATTTCTTCCTTTTTTACTCATCTAACTATTTCTCCTTAACAACATCGTTTATATTTGTCATTATTTCGTCTATAAGGCCATACTCTTTTGCTTCTTCAGCAGTCATATAATTATCTCTTTCTGTATCTTTTTCTATTCTTTCTAAAGGTTGACCAGTTCTTTGACTAAGTATTTTATTTAATTTTTCTCTAGTTTTTACCATATGATCTGCATGGATTTTTATTTCAGTAGTTTGACCTGAAAGTCCACCACCGGCAATTAATGGTTGATGAATTAATACCTCTGAATTTGGAAGAGCATATCTTTTTCCCTTTGTACCTGCAGCAAGAAGAACAGATCCCATACTAGCAGCAAGTCCTACACATATTGTACATACATCAGATTTTATATATTGTATTGTATCGTATATTGCCATTCCATCAGTAATACTACCACCAGGACTATTAATATATAAATATATATCCTTTCCAGGATCTTCGGCATCCAAGAATAATAATTGTGCTATTACCACAGAAGCAGAAGCACTATCTACTTGCTCAGATAAAAAAATTATTCTTTCTTTTAAAAGCCTAGAGAAAATATCGTAAGATCTTTCACCTTTACTTGTTTGTTCAATTACATATGGTACTAAACTGTTTTGCATATTATTACCCCCTTATATTTTTATTTTTCAATAGCAGAATCAATTATTACTGCCATTAATTTATCTTGTTTTATTTTTTCTTCCATATAACGTCTAACATTTTCATTTTTATTTAACTCATCACTAGTATTCTCTGTTCCATATTGTTTCTTTAACTCATCGATTTTTTCATCTATTTCCTTATCCTCTACAGTAATTTTTTCAATTTTTTCAATTGCTTCAAGTGCTAATTTTAACTTTACATTTTTTTCTGCTTCTGGTTTTAAATTTTTCTTGAAATCTTCAACGTTAGTATTCAAAAAACTACAATATTGTTCTAAATTAAGTCCTTGATATGCAAGATTAGAAGAAAATTGTTGAACCATATTTTCTATTTCATCTTCAATCATAGACTCTGGAATAACAACTTCAGTATTTTTAACTAATTCATCAACTACTGCAAGCTCTTTTTGAGATTTAGCACTTGCTTCTTTTTGTTCTTTTACTTTCTTTTCTACATCTTTTCTATAATCAGCCAAAGTTTCAAATTCAGAAACATCTTTTGCAAATTCATCATCTAATTCTGGTAATATTTTAGATTTTATGCTTATTAATTTTACTTTAAACATAGCAGGTTTTCCAGCTAAATTATCTGCATGATATTCTTTAGGGAAAGTAACATTAATTTCTCTTTCTTCACCTATTTCCATACCAATTAATGCTTCTTCAAAACCAGGTATAAATTGTCCACTACCTATTGTAAGTTCAAAATTATCAGCTTTTCCACCTTCAAAAGCTTCGCCATCCATAAAGCCCTCAAAATTAATAGTAGAAATATCGTCTTTTTGTAATTTTCTATCTTCTACTGAAATAACTCTTGCATTTTTTTGTCTATCAGACTCTATCATTGCATCAACATCTTTTTTACTTACTTTTGTATCAATTTTCTTTACTTCTAAACCTTTATATTTTTTTACTGTTGCTTCAGGTTTAACATATAAAGTAACAGTATATATTAAATCTTTTCCTTTTCCTATTTGTTTTATATCAAGTTCTGGTTTTGATACAACATCTAACTTATTATCTTCAACAGCTTTTCTATATTCATCATCAACATTATCTTCTATAACTGTTTGATATAAAACTCCTTCACCATAAACTTTTTCTACAATATTTCTTGGCACCTTTCCATTTCTAAATCCTGGTACTTTAAAATGCTTAGCATTTTTATGAAAGGCTTTATCTAGTTGTTTTTCAAAAGTTTCTTTATCCATTGTAAATTCTAAAACTACTTTTGAATTTTCCTGTCTGTCAATTTTTACACTCATTTTATATCCTCCATTCATGTAATATATTTATTACCTTGTATAACTATTATATTATATCATATTTTTATTTTTTTTCAATATTTTAATACAATAAAGTTATTTTAAAGTAAAAATTAAATTTACTCTATATAAATAAAGTTTAAAAAATTGACCGTATAGGTCAATTTTTATACTAAAATTATAATTATTTTAAATAATCTTCAATTACTTTATACATCCAAGAAGATGAGCCAGTATACCAAGTCCAACCACCACGACCTGGATGATCAGAATTTGAATATATATCTGCAGCAACTACATAAGGTTCAACCATATATTTATCTGCTTTTTCTTTAGTGTCACTATGGTATATAGGATTAATGTATTTTAATATCTCAATTCCTTTTTCTTTATTTTTTAACTCAAAATATGCTTTTGCAAACCACGTTGCAGCATGTGTATATTGTCCTCCGTTTTCCCTTATTCCTGGAACATAAGCTTTAATATAACCAGGGTTATTCTTAGGTTTATCAAAAGGTGGATATAAAAGTTTAACAATCATATTTTCTTTATCTACCAAATATTTATATGCAATATCCATACATGTTAAAAGCTCATTTTTTACATCTTTATCCTTAATCATTGCAATTACTGCCCAAGATTGTGATATCAAATCAATTTTGCATTCTTTATTAGAATAAGCACCTAACACTTCACCATTTTCAAAGTAAGCTCTTACAAAATGATCATTATTCCAACAATTGTCTATAATACTATGTTTTAATAAATGCCTTTCTTTTTTACATAACTCTACCATTTCAGTATCTTTCATATATTTTGCAATATCAAGAAATCTATCTAATACATTCATCATAAAGAAAGTAAGCCATACTGACTGACCGCGTATATTACTAAAGCCGTCATTCCAATCACCATCACCTATATCTAATAGCCCATTTGATTGATTTTTCCTTGAAATACCATATGTAATTGCTTTTTTTGCATGATTATATACAGAATCTTCTAAATCAATATTATTAAAGATATCATATAATTCTCTTTTATTACCCATATGTTTATCTTCTAAATATTTAGTTTTAACATCTAGTATTGAGTAATCTTTTGTCTTATCTATGTATTCACTAAGTACATATGGTAACCATAAATAATCATCACTAAAATATGTCCTTATACCTGCAGAATTATGCTCATGCCACCAATGTAAAACATCACCTTTTTCAAATTGTTTAGATGAATTTAAAATAATCTGGTTTCTTGTAAAGTCTGGAGATGAAGATATAAGAGATAAAGTATCTTGTAATTGATCTCTAAATCCAATTGCTCCACCTGATTGATAAAATCCACTTTTAGCGTACAACCTACATACAATAGTTTGATACAAAAGCCAACCATTTGCCATTATATCAATATATTCATCACCAGTGTTAATTTTATTTTTTGGTATAACTAAGTTTTTCCAATATTTTTTAGTATCAGAATACTCTTTTAAAATTGAATTAATATCTGAATATTTTGATTTCATATTAGTAATATATACACTGTTTTTTTGTGTACATGCACCTAAAATAATTGCAAATTGTTCTTTGGTATTAGGCTTAATATTAATTTGAACTTTTAAAGTATATGTATCAATATCAAAGTTATATGATATATTATTGTTATCTTTATCTTTGCACACAAATTCAAAAGCTTGACAATCAGAAAAATCAACACTATAAGGATTCTTTAAAATCATAGTATCATTTTCCTCTTTAGAAAGTATATAAGATATATTAGTTTCTTGTGCTACACCTAACGTAGGAACTAGTTTATACTCAATATTTAAACTTTTTTCTTCACCATAAGTATTTTCTAAAGTGATAAATTGTATCTTTACATCATCATCTTTAGGAATAAATATATCCATTGATTTTTTTATATAATCATATTCTTCAAGCACTCTAGTATAGCCAAATCCATATATAAGATTATAATCTTTTTCAAAAATACCTTTAAAAGATTCTCCAGGTTTAAATTCAATCCAATCATTACACCAATCAGTAATTTTATATTCTCTACTATTTATATAATAAGTATATACAGTACCATAACTTGATATTATGGTACCGAAATTTTTATTTGCCATTACATTACACCATGGAAGTGGTGTATTAGTATTTAAAATGTGATATTCATCTTTATTTTTTGAAAAACCACCATATGAATTAAACGCAATATAATCTGAAGTATTGCCAAATTTCACTTTCTTATTCCTCCTCTATTTCATTATTAGTTAAATCTTTATATAAAAGTTCTTCAGCTGTATCATTTTCTTCACTTACTGTTAAAAGCTCACTTACATCTTTAATATATCTTTTTGCTAAGAAAGATAATAAATCAATTTCATTTTTATTTAAAGTATTAATATTTAATAAAAATATATTTCCTCTTGTAACATCAGAAAATACTGCTCTATCTAGTCTTGATTTTAAGTAATTATATATTGGACCATTTTGTTTTTTCATCTCATCTATAAGTACTACAATATCAACATCAATTTTTCTACTTTTAATATAATCCATAAAATTAATTACTTCGTTTATAATTCCTGCATTTTCTATTTTATCAACATAAACAAGTATGATTGGAATATCACCAGAGATAGAATATTTCCATAGTAAAGACTGGTTTAAAGATTCATCCCAGAATTTATTATTATTTATATTAGATTTTTTAAAGAAAATATCTTTTAAAATATTATTATAAACTTGTGCCTTACCATTTTGTAATTTTAAATATCTTGCCTGAATGCTATTTAATTCATTACATAATTTATATTGTTCATCTATGCCTTCTATATCTAAGTTAATAATACAATTAGATATTTTATACTTACTATCAGAAATTCCTAAAATATAATAAAATTCTTGTCTTTCATGTGGATTTAATATAATTGTAGCTCTATACGACAATATTGGCCATAATGGATATTTTACAACCCCTTCAGTATATGCCATATCAGGATTCTTAATTAATTTTTGTTTTTCAGTTTCAATTTCTTTATCTAGATCTATTCCTATTAACTTAGCATAAACATATAATTCAGTATCTTCCTCATTTTTCTTTCTTTTACTTGCTACTAGTATATCTAGCTGATCATCATAATAAGTTTCAATTTGTAAATTACTAAAAGAAGGATGAACAACATTTGTCATATAATCAGTCATTGCAGGTTCTAAATATGTATTAATTAAAATCTCTTTTCTTAAATTACTGTTATTATACATACTTACTTTTTTTATTTCAACATTATATTCTGGAGATATAAAAGTAGTAGTCGTAGTTTCTAAATTTCCATCTTCGATATAATTTTCTACTCTATTTAATCCAGACGTCCAAACACATTTTGTATTATTTTTATTATTCTTACTTAAAATATCACCATCTGTGGCACTAAATGTATTACCAGTTGTTTTATCAGTAATATATACAAAATTACCAGTAGTTTCTAGCTCAGTATATCGTTGCTTATTTAAAATTTTATCTTTATATTTTATGAAACTAGAACCTGTATTAGTAACAAGTTCAGACATATTACTACCTTTTAAAAATGCTATATTTAAATCTTGCTTAAAATCTGGATTTTCTGAAACATATTCTTTTTCAGCATAAGTACAAGTGATATGAGTAGTATATTTATTTGTATCTTTTTGCTTAAATTTATTTGAATTATCATTTATTTTCTTTTTAATTTTTGCTTTCATTCTTTCACGTTCTTTAAGCAAAATTTCACATGCTCTAATATCAGGATTTTTATGAAATCTATTTTGTATAGTTCCAAAATTTAAATAGTTATTTATTGCTGTTAAAATCATTCCTTGATGATGTGCCATATATGTTTTTACAATCTCGCTATCTTTTCCTTCATCTAAATTTTCTTTAGTATAATCAATTGACTCATAAAATCCAAAAGAAGAGTATAATCCTAACTTTTTAAGCCTTCTTATATTTTTATATACTTTAATAGGCGAATATTCTAACATCAAAATAGAAGCATATGGAGCAATAACCAAATAATTATTAAGTCCTCTTTTTAGTCCAAGCCATGGTATTCCAAATTCTTTATATTGGTAATTTAACATATCATCTTTAACAGAATAAGCAGATTCAGATATACCCCACGTAACGTTATTTTGCTTTGCATATTTTATTTGACTGTATAGTGTAAAAAATAATGATTGATCGATTAAGGTATGTGGATAAGATTTATTAAACAAATATGGCATAAAATATTCAAAAGCTGTTCCACTCCATGAAAGGAGACCTTTATATCCATCGACTTTTACTAAGTTCCTAGACAATGCAAACCAATGTTTAGAAGTAACTTGCCTTGACGCAATAGCAATAAGACTAGTAGTTCTACTTTCAGACATTAGCATATCATAATAACTATCTACTAATTTTCCACTTTCTTGAGCATATCCAATTGAGAATAAATTTCTTGAAGTATCATAAAGTACAGTAAAATCAGTATCTAATATAATCTTTTCTATTATATTAATAATTTCATTAATTATATCTTTATCATCAGTAAGATTATCTTTTTCAAAATTAGTTGTACCCAAAAGTTCTAGTAAAAATTGTTTTGCAACATAAAGAGTTGCAATAAAGTTTCCACTATCAACAGTAGATATAAATCTTGGTCTAAGTGGCTCTAAAGTCTTAATATTATACCAATTATATAAATGTCCGTTCCACTTTTCTAATTTTTCAATAGTGCCAAATAATTTTTGTAATCTTAATATACATTCTTTTTTATTAATAAATTTTAAGTCATATGCATCAATTATAGAAAGGACTGCAAAACCGATATTAGTAGATGATGTTCTATTAGCAATTTTATATCTTCTATTTTCTTGAAAGTTATCAGTAGGTAAGTAATTATTTACTTCACTCATCATACTATCAAAAAAGTTCCATGTCCTTTTTCCTATTTCAAGAATTTCTTCATTTTCCTTTTCATCAAGTCTTTTTCTTCTTCCAAATAAATGATCTTTACCTAATAAATAAGCAAAAAGTGGAGACATAACCATAGCAAGACCTATAAATATTTTAAAATCAAAATATAAGTCTATTCCAATATTTTTATACATAAATGGTACAAACACTATAAATAATCCTACTAAGACGTTTGATATCATATTAACGTAATAATACATAAGAGTATTTTTAGAAGTTTTATCTAAAACTTCACCTGTAGTCCACTGTAGTAGGTTTCTGTGTGATATAAGCATTCTAAATAAAGATTTAATAAATGCATTTAAGCATATATATGACTTATAAGGTATAGTTACAAAGTTAAAACACATTGTTAGAAAATCAGCATCTATACCATGAATTATAGGTATATATTGTACCTCTTTAGAATGTCTTATTTTACCAAAAAGTAGTACATCAATTATTGATATTATACTTCCAAAGTTAATAGATGCAAAAACTATAAGGCAAGTCATCGCAAATACTTTAGTTGAAACAAAACATGAAAGAATAATTGCAATTAAAGATATAACATCTAAAAGTGGTCTTCTTAAATTATCAAAAATCTTCCATTTTGATAAATAATTTAACTTTGACTTAGGGCTTATTAACCAACGTATAATTTGCATATCTCCTCTGTACCATCTATGAGACCTTTTCATATATGCAATATAATTTCTAGGAAAACCATCTTGTACTTCTATATCTGATGCAAGCCCTGCTCTTAGTATAGAGCCTTCAAGCAAATCATGAGACAATACCAAATTTTCTGGTATTTCATCAGCTACTAATTTATCGAAAAGTTCTATATTATATATTCCTTTTCCACAAAAAATTGCTTCACCAAAAACGTCTTGGTATACATCACTTACAGCTGTAGTGTAAATATCAAGTCCACCAAAGCCTCCAAATATTTTAGAAAATATTGATTTATTTGCGTCTTCTATATCAAGGCCAACAGAAGGTTGTATTAATCCATAACCTTTTTTTACAATCTTACCGTTTTTAGACAAAATTGGTTTATTTAAAGGATGTGCGACAATTGATACTAAATCCTTTGCTGTATTAAGTGACAAATTAGTGTCTTCATCTATTGTAATTGCATATTTTGCATTAATAATATCATCATATATTAGATGAAACTTTTTATCTATATCTTTTTTAGTTAATTTACCAAGTACTAATTTATTAAACTCTAAAAGTGCACCTCTTTTTCTTTCCCAACCCATGTAGCATTTTTCACCTTTTGAATAAACACGTTTTCTATATAAAAAGTTAAATAAAGGATGAGTAGATGGATATTTTTCATTTAATTGTTTTAATTTATTTTTTGCATAATTTATAATTTTTTTATCAATATCTATTACTTCTTTATTACTAGATACACAATCCCCAATTAACATATAATAAATGTTGTCACTACGATTAGCAAGATAAGTCATCTCCATTTTATTTAACATTGCATCCAATTTTTCAATAGATGAAATAATAGTTGGCATAACAACATATGATACATTATCCACATCTACAGTTTTTGCAAAATCAAATCTTGGCAAGATTTCTGGACGTAATGCTTTTCTAAAGAAATAATTAACTAATTTTTGTGAAACTTCAAAAGAAAGTATAAACACAATAATATATGCAATTATAGTAGCTACAACAGAGTTAAAACTAAATAAGTTATAACTTATAAGTATAGTAAATTCTAAAGATAATAATGTTATAATGATAAGATACCATATTGCCTTAGTTGGTACAATAAATTTATTATATATAATATCAGCAAAGTATGGTTTTTTAAGTTCTTTTTTTAATAAATATCTATATTCACCTATTAAAAAGAATCCAACATGTTTCTTATATTTTTTTGAACATTCAACCGCTTTTTTAGCAACATATACCTCTGATAAATTGTACTTTTTAGCAAGTTTTATAATATATTGTCTATATCTAGTTTTAGTTTTATAATCACATTTTTTAAACTCATTAGTATAATCATCTTTTAAAGCTTCATCAATTTTATTAACTTTTTCAAATATTTCTCTAAAATTAATTCCTTGTATTTGTTTATATGCAAGTATAGCTCTACCTATATATTCTGTAGTTTTGGCTATTTCCATATGTTCCTTAATTATAGCTTCTTCAATTGTAAAACCTATTTTTTCAGATTCATCTTTTAGTCTTTCAAAATATTTTTCCCCTTTTTGCCCTAATTCTTTTAGTCTATATGACATATATTCAATAAAAGCTGTATTAGCAGTTTTTATATGATTTTCATTTAATATATAGTCTTTAAAGTTTATATTTTTAATAGAATTTGCAAAAAAATCCTTAATAGTTTTATCGACATTACTATCTGATAAAATTAACTGTTCAACTTCTATTTTTTTTAATTGTGAATTAGTAATATTTACACAAATTCTTGAAATAAATTTTATAAGTGCAATTTTCAACATAAGTATAAATAAGTCTAGTTCTTCAGATGTAAGATATGAAAGTTTTTGATGTTCTTTTAGACAATTTAATATTAAATTTTGATCAACGTAACCTGTATTTTCCTCAACTAATTCATATGCTAGATAAAAAATTGAAATATACTTGTCGCCATCATGTGTCTTTATTACAGGAAGTCGTTTTGATTTAAGTGATTTTTTTGCCTCTTTTATTTCTTCATACTGTTCTTCTATAATATACATATTATCTAATATCCACTGTCCTGCAGAATGAATAGGAATTTTTAATTCATAACTACTTTCTAAAAGTAGATGAGTTTTGCATATAATATCATAATTTAATTTTGCCTCTTTAAATATTGAATTTAATGTATGTTTCATCAACTTCAACCCCTCATTAGAATAAATTAACTTACCTTATAATTATATATTATATAAAAACTTTTTACAATATTTAAAATAAATTTTTACTACTAAAAATGATAAAATAAAAGTAACCAAAAAAGGGAAAATAAAAACTACCAATATTGGTTACTTTTTTGATATATATAAAATATTTTGATATACTTCTTTACGTAGGAAAGGAGTATATCAAATGAAAGAAAAATTTAAAAATATGAAAGGACAATTAGA
>CANRGL010000010.1 GCA_947630145.1 uncultured Clostridia bacterium
TTCCATATTTTTATTCAATTTAACACAATTGTAATATTTTTGTGGATAACTTTTTTAAAAAATCTCGAAACTTAAATATATACTTTATGTTGTAAAAGTAATAAAATTATGGTATAATATTTATGTTTTTGAAAGGAATAAATATATGTTAGAATTAAGAAATATATGTTTTGAAAGAGACAATAAAAAAATAATAGATAATATTAGCTTAGACATAGATGATAAAAAATTTATTGCAATAACAGGTCCTAATGGTGGAGGAAAATCCACTCTTGCAAAAATTATAATGGGAATAGAAAAGCCTGATAGTGGAAAAATTTTGTTTAATGGCGAAGATATAACTAATTTAGAAATTGATAAAAGAGCAAAACTTGGTATTGGCTTTGCTTTTCAACAACCAGTAAAGTTTAAAGGGCTAACAGTAAAAGATTTAATATGCTTATCTTTAGGTAATAATGTTAAGTTCTCAGATGCTTGTGAATATTTATCAGATGTTGGTTTATGTTCAAGAGATTATATGTCAAGAGAAATAAATTCAAGTTTATCTGGTGGAGAATTAAAAAGAATTGAAATAGCAACGGTAGCTGCAAAAAAATCAAAATTTACAATATTTGATGAACCAGAGGCTGGAATTGATTTATGGAGTTTTAATAATCTAATAGGCGTCTTTGAAAAAATGCATAATGAGATAAATGGCTCTATTGTTATAATTACACATCAAGAAAGAATATTAAATATATCCGATGAGATAATACTAATAGAAAATGGCAAGATAAAAACAAAAGGGAAAAAAGAAGATGTTCTACCTAACCTTTTAAAAAACACCAGAACTTGTGGATTAATAAAGGAGGTATAATATGGAATACAAATTAAGTACTGTTGAAAGAGGTCTTTTAAAAAACATATCTGATATTGAAGATTTTCCTAAAGGTGCATTTAATATTAGAAAAAATGGTAAGGCTTTAAAAAGAAATGTTACTGATAATATAAATATAATACCTAAAGAAGGTAAACCAGGAATAGATATAATAGTAAAAGCAGATACTAAAGATGAAACAATATATATACCAGTTATAATTACAGAAGGTGGAATGACAGATGTTGTTTATAACGATTTTTATATAGGTGAAAATGCAGATGTAATAATAGTTGCAGGTTGTGGAATTCATAATTCATCTTGTGAAACTTCAGAACATGATGGTATACATAGATTTTTCTTAGAAAAGAATTCAAAAGTTAAATATATAGAAAAACATTATGGAGAAGGCAAAGGAACAGGAGATAAAATATTAAATCCACAAACTATAGTTAAATTAAAAAGTGGTGCTACTATGGAGATGGAAACTGTACAAATAAAAGGAGTGGATTCATCTATAAGGCAAACTATAGGGCAACTTGAAGATAATACAAATTTTATAGTAATCGAAAAAATAATGACTCATGGAGTACAAAATGCCACTACTAAATTTGAAGTAAGTTTAGATGGGGAAAATGCAAGTACAAAAGTTACATCAAGATCTGTGGCTAAAGATTCATCAAAGCAACATTTTATATCTAATATAAAGGGAAACACTAATTGTTTCGGACATGTTGAATGCGATGCTATTATAATGGACAATGCTATAGTAAAAGCGACTCCTGAGATTGAAGCAAACCACATAGACGCAAGACTTATACATGAGGCAGCAATTGGTAAAATTGCAGGTGAACAATTAATGAAATTAATGAGTTTAGGACTTAGTAAAGAAGAAGCTGAAAAAGAAATAATAAATGGTTTCTTGAAATAATGTAGTATTAAAAGTTTAAAATAATTAATACAAAATGATAATAAAAATATAATATGGGCTAAAAATAAGCTCATATTTTTTTAACTTTTACTATATAATTGTAGAAAAATCTTTTTGTATATGCTATAATCAAAAAAGTGGTGATAGTATATGGAAAATAATATTGAATATTTAAAAGAAGAAGCTAAGTTATATGAACGTGAGATATTAGGACTTTTACTTAAAGTAAGTCAAAGCTTTGCCGATGATTCTTGTAGTAAAGAACAAAGAGATGAAGTTTTTAAAAAAATTGATGCACTAAGAGATAAAGTAAAAGATATTACTAAAGTTTTAGCTGATTTGCAAGGTAAAGAAGAATATGTAATAAAAGAAGAAGATATTAAACCATATAGTTTAGATACACAAGTACTTGATGATTTTTCTCAAGATATAGATTCTAAAAATGAGGAAACTAAGGAATTAAGTGAAATAGAAAATATAGATCAAAATATAGATTTACAAAATGATGACGCTGATAATTTTGATACTTTATTAGATAATTTAGAAAATAATGAAGATGATGAAGATGAAATTGATTTACTTGATATTACAGATGAAAAAAATATAGAAGATATAGAAAAAAATGAATTAGATGAAGAAATAAATGAACAAATAAATGATGAAAAAGAATTTACTAATAGAAGAAGAGGTAAGGTTAGAAGAGCAAAAAGAAGAATAGATGAAACAAATAATAAAATAAGTTTAAATGAGTTTAATGCTGAAGATATAGAGAATATAAAAATTAATGGAGTAAGTTTTTCTGAAGAAGAAGATAAAAAAGAAAATGATGTAGAGATATTAGATATTACAGCACAAGTACAGACTGTTAATGAACAGGATAATGTAAATAAAAATGAAGAATTAGAGATTAAAGATGATTTAGATAAAATAGATGATATAGATGATATAGATGAAATTAATAGTTTAGAACAAAATGATAGATTAAATGAAGTAGAACAAACAAATGAAATAGAAAAGATAGAAAAAATAGAAGAAGTTTATGAACAAGAACCTCAAAAACCAGATAATACTAGTAATATAGATAGCAATAAATTAATTCAAGATATTGAACAAATAGATAAATTAATAGAAGAAGCTCAAAATATTAATAATAATATAATTAAATTTCCTAAATCAAATTCAGTTGGTATAAATGATAGTTATATCAATGATTATAAAATAAGACATGAAGAAAAAGAAAATGCAAGAGAAAATGCATACTTAAATAATGCAAATGTACAAAGACATAAAACAAAAAGTAGACATGAAATAAAGCAATTAGATGATGATGATGATATGGTAATTGAACCTGTTCCTGTTTTATTTGGTAATCATAATGTTCAAAACCAAATGATTATAAGGAAAAAAAGTAGTAGTTTCTCTGATAAAATAAAAGTATTAATATTTAAAATAAAAAATATGTTAGGTGGAAATGATGAAAAATAAAGCAAAATACATAATTGTAACTTCTATAATTATAATATTTACTTTGTTTTTAGGAAAGTACTTAGTAACTGATTTTAATATTACTGATACTACTAATAATTATAATGAAGATCTAAATAAAGAAGATAGTTTAGTAGATGTATCTAAAATTTCTAATGATGATTTAAAAATATATTTCATTGATGTCGGACAAGCAGATTGTACTCTTATAGAACAAAATGGTAAGTTTATGCTAATAGATGCAGGAAATAATGATGACGGAAATTTAGTAGTAAATTTTTTAAAACAAAAAGGTGTAAGTAAATTAGATTATGTTATAGGAACCCATGCACATGAAGATCATATAGGTGGTCTAGATAATGTTATACAAAATTTTGATGAGGAAAAGATATTTTTCCCAAAGACTACAAGCACAACTAAAACTTTTGAAGATTTTGTAAAAGCGGTTAAGGCCAAAAATAAAAAATTATATGCACCAAACAGTGGAGAAAAATTTACATTTGCAAATTCTACATTTGAAATTCTTGCTCCAAATGCTGATAATTATGAAGATGCAAATAATTACTCAATTGTAATAAAGCTTACATATAAAAATAGATCATTTATTTTTATGGGAGATGCAGAAAAAATATCAGAAGATGAAATTTTAAATAAAGGTTATGACGTACGTAGTGATTTGATAAAAATAGGTCATCATGGATCATCATCTTCTACATCTGATAAATTTTTGAAAGCTGTAAATCCTAAATATGCGGTTATATGTGTAGGTAAAGATAATTCATATAATCATCCGAAAAAATCTGTTATGGATAGATTAAAAAAATATAATATTAAAGTATATAGAACTGATGAACAAGGGGACATTACTGCTATATGTGATGGCGAAAATATAGTATTAGATAAAACTCCAGCAAGTTATAATTATATGAAATAGTAGAGGTAAGGAATGAAATTAATTATTGATAGATTTGAAGAAGATTATGCTGTTTGTGAAGATGAACAAAAAAATATAGTAAATATAAATAAAAAAGATATACCACAAGATGCTAATGAGGGTGATATATTAATTTTAGTAAATGGAAAATACAAAGTAGATAAAAACAAAACACAAGATAGAAAGAAATATATAGAAGATTTAACAAAAAATTTATGGGAATAAGTACAAGTTTGACATGCAAACAATAGTTATAAAAGCATAAACATATTCTAAGAGAAATTTTAGGAGGTATGTTTATGCTTTTGAATTTTTTAAGTAATTTGCTATCACATGTTTTTTTCCTTTTTGGATATATTTCAAATAATAATCTTTTTCCAGAGCCTCTAAGTAAAACGGAAGAGGAGTATTATTTAAGAAGATATTTTAATGGAGATAAAAACGCAAGAGATAAACTTATAGAACATAATTTAAGATTAGTTGCTCATATTGCAAAAAGATATTCAAATTCAGAGCAAGAAATGGAAGATTTAATATCTATAGGTATTATAGGGCTAATAAAAGCAATAGATAGCTTTAGCAAAGAAAAGGGATATAAAATTAGCACATATGCTTCAAAATGTGTGGAAAATGAGATATTAATGCATATACGTGCAACTAAAAAAATAAAATCAGAAGTATCAATGAATACCATTATTGGTACAGACAAGGATGGTAATGATATGGAACTTGTAGATACTTTAGATGCAGAAGGTAAAGATGCTATTGATACTATATATAACAAGATAATGAGTGAACAAGTTATAAAATATATTAATACTAAACTATCACAAAGGGATAAGTACATAATGAATTTAAGATATGGACTTAATGGCCATGAACAAAAAACACAACAGCAAATAGCTGATGAACTTGGTATATCACGTTCATATGTATAGCTACATTTTTATGACCGTAAAATTTTAAAGTAAAATAATAAATATATTAGTGATAGCAAATAGTATACTACTATCACTAATTATTATTTAATGATTTAAACTTAAAATAGATATAAATTTTTTTATTGCAATCAATTTCGATTCTATCAATTAAGTCTATTAATAATGCTCTATTAATTATATTATTATTTGAATATTTTTTTATAATTTTATTCAAAATTTGTGATTCATCAATATTATTCGATTTCATAATATTTTTTAGCTTGTTTATTTTTTTTATTAAACTTTCTTTTTCCTCTTTTTTTCTATTATAAATCCTTTCAAAATCATCTTGAGATAATACTCCTCTTAACTTATCTTCATAAATATTATCAATTTCAAGCTTTATTTTGTTTAAAAGTAAATTAGTATTTTTTAATTCTTTTGAATAAGTATTATTTTTCTTACTTTCTGATAGTTTTTGTTTAGCTATATATTCTATATTTGTTTTATCAAAATAAGAATTACATATATCTTTAATTTTACTTATAACAATATTCTCTACAAAGTCCATTCTAATAGAATGACTTGTGCATAATTTTAATCTAGCATAAGAAGTATAAGTTGAACATCTAAAATAATAGACAACACCTTCAGCAAGTCCCTTAGGAGAACATCCCATTTTTTTCCCACATTCATGACAATAAACTAAACCTTTTAATAAATAATCATGTGTTTTTACCCTTGTTTGTTTTCTTGTTTCAAGCATTTGTTGTGCTTTTATGAATGTTTCTTTATCAATAATTGCCTTGTGTGTGTGTTCTACAACTTTCCAGTTTTCTTTTGGTATACGTACACACTTTTTGGATTTGTAGTTAATCTTCTTCATTCTTCCTTGTACCATATTGCCTATATATACTTCATTAGTTACAATATCTCTAATTCTACTATCAGCCCAATGTTTTGAAATTTTGCTAATTTTATAGCCTTGAGATTTTGCGTACTGAGATGGAGTTGGAATTCCATCAAGTGTTAAATCGATAGCAACAGCCCTACAAGATTTACCTGATTTAATTTCTTTAAAAATTCTTTCTACAATAGGTTTTACATTTTCATCTATTTCTATTTTATTTGGAATATTGGATAATTTGTAACCGTAAGGAGCTTTTCCACCAATAAATAAGCCTAAATCTTGTTTATTATTCTTAACGCTTTTAATTTTTTTAGAAATATCTTTAGCATAAAAATCATTGAAAACTGATTTAAACGGAGTAATATCATTATTTGATGAATCAATACCTGTATCAACTCCATCAAGAATGGAAATATATCTAACACGATGTTCTGGAAAATATTTTTCTGTATATTCGCCAACTTTTATGTAATCACGTCCAAGCCTAGACAAATCTTTTGTGATTACCATATTAATTTTTTTGTTTTCAATATCTTGTATCATTTTTTTAAATTCTGGCCTATCAAATGTAGTACCACTAAATCCATCATCTATATATTCACCTACAATAGCTAGATTTTGTTCTTTTGCATATCTAGTTAAAATACTTCTTTGATTTGAGACACTTTCGGATTCTCCAGGCTTTTCATCTTCTTTAGATAATCTAATATATAATGCAACTTTATAATCCATTGGGTTAATAATTTTTAAATAATCCATTTGCTCCCCCCTTAAACTAACCCATAAATTAATATTACAAGAATATTATATAATATGCTATTCATAAATCCAAACCTCTTTTTTTATATCTTCTGTAATTAAATACGTAAATATATCATTTAAAATTTTTTCAATATTTTTACCGTTTTCATTGTAAATATAGATTACATTATTTTTCTTTTTAAAAGTTTCACTATCCATTTTGATTTCCCCCCTAATATATACTATTAAATTTTTATAAAAAAATAACTAAATAGTTATTTGGTAAATTATAGATTAGATTTTCTATGCATATACACGAAAATTTTTTATAAAATGTCCTGAAAAATGTAATAAATTTATTAATTAAGATCAAGTACAAAGTACGCCACAATATGTGTACATACATATGGGAATCTTGCTATACTTTAAATTATAAATTAATTCAAAATTAGACAAAAAAAACTAAATAAAAATTCTTGAAAATAAAAGGTATATATGATATATTTTATATAAGGAGGTTGAGTATGAAAAAAAGTAAATTAGTTATGCCTGTTTTAAAATGGGTAGGTGGAAAAAGGCAACTACTGCCAGTAATAAATAAACATTTGCCTAAAATTAATAATAATACAACCTACTATGAACCTTTCGTGGGTGGTGGCGCTGTACTTTTTAATATACAACCTAAAAAGGCAGTAATTAACGATGTTAATCGTGAGTTAATAGATGTATATAAAGTAATAAAAGATAATGTAGATGAATTAATAGATGAATTAAATAATAAGGGAAAATATGACAATACATCTGAATGTTTTTATAAGATTCGAGAGTTGGATAGAGAGCCTAAAGTATATAATACTCTAAATGCAATTCAACGAGCTGCAAGAATATTATATTTAAATAAAACTTGTTACAATGGATTATACAGAGTTAATAGTTCGGGCGAATTTAATTCTCCATTTGGAAGATATAAAAATCCAAATATAATTAATGAAATAGGATTAAGAGCAGTGAGTAAATATTTTAAGGAATCTGAAATTACTTTCTTATGTGGAGATTTTGAAAGTTCTGTAAAAGGAATAAAAAAAGGCTCTGTAGTTTATTTTGATCCACCATATGCTCCAATATCTAGAACATCAAATTTTACTGGCTATAATGAAAGTGGATTTGGAGATAATGAACAAGAGAGATTAAAAAGATTATGTGATAAATTAACAGATAAAGGAGTTCACATGTTACTTTCAAATTCTGATTGTGAATACATAAGAAAATTATATTCTGATAGAAATAAATATAAGATAATTCAAGTTAAGGCTAAGAGGAACATTAATAGTGATGGTAATTCTAGGGGTGAAATAAGTGAGGTGTTAATAACTAATAATGTCTAGATATAGTACAAATAAAGAGGCTTGGGAAAAAATTTTTGAAGATTTTAATATATTAGAGGAAATAGATAAAAATGGCTTTTTTAAAATCACTTCTAAGCAAATAAATGAATATAGAGAGGCTAGATTGATGACTAAATTTGATAATAGTGAGGCTATTCCTGAAATATTAGATAAGAATAAATTATCAATCTTACCGATTAGTAGTAACAGTTATATGATTTCTACTTTTTGTACGTATAAAAAATTTGAGAAAACACCAAGAGAAATTATACAAATGAATTTCCCTTCGTATATTGAAAGTATTGATTATTCACAGATTACTAGTGAGGCTTTAGCACTTAATTGTGCATATATATCAGAAATACTTAAGGACTTTCTTAAAGAAGATGGGTTGGTTCCAACTGTTTGTGGAAAAATGGGATCTGGAAATTTTAGCTTTAAAATTAAGGATATTTCAAGCAATAATTATATAAATGTTTCGGTTGAAAATTCCAGAATTGAAATTGATGGTGGATACGAGGGATTTGATAGTTTAGCAATTGTTGAAGCTAAAAATGTGGTTGCAAAAGATTTTTTAGTAAGGCAATTGTATTATCCGTATAGATTATGGAAATCTAAAATAACAAAGAGGGTAAGACCAATATTTATTATATATTCTAATGGAATATTTACAATATATGAATATAAATTTAATGATGACAATGAATATTCATCAATTGAATTGGTTAATAGTAAAAGGTATAGTATCGAAAATACTGAAATTAATCTTGAAACTATAAAAGAATTATTGGAAAGTATACAGGAATTTGAAAAAGAACCTAATATATCATTCCCACAGGCAAATAATTTTGAAAGAGTAATTAATATTTGCGAATTAGTTGAAGAGAAGGAAAAAGATAAAAAAGAAATAACAGAAAATTATGAATTTGTAGAAAGACAAACAAACTATTATACAGATGCTGCTATTTATTTAGGTTTGCTTAAGAAAAACGGAACTAGAAATAAGTCATATGAACTTACAGAAAAAGGTAGAAAAATAATGAGAATGAATTATCAAGATAGACAAATTGAGTTTGCAAAAGCTATTTTGTCACATAAAGTTTTTAATGAAACTATTAAACAATATTTCCTTAAGCTTGAAATGCCAACTGATAATGAAATAGTTGAATATATGAAAGGAAGCAATTTATATAATGTAGGAAGTGATTCTACATATTATCGAAGAGCTTCTACTATAAAAGCGTGGATAAATTGGATTATAGAATTAGCGAATTAATTTATTAAGGGGAATCTTCTATTCCTCTTGATTTTATTTACAGGAGGATATACATGAATTTACAACCTAACAATTTTAAAATAGAAAAAACTTCAATATGGAGTTTTAAAGAAAGAGGAAAATGGGCGACTCATAAGGGAAACTATAGAGGCAATTGCCCACCACAAGTGCCAAGAAATTTATTATTAAATTATACAAAAGAAAATGATATTATTTTAGATCCTTTTTGTGGTAGTGGAACAACGTTAATTGAATGTAAATTATTAAAAAGGAAAGGAATAGGTATAGATGTTAATGAAAATGCTCTAAAAATAAGTAAGCAAAGATTAGATTTTAATTATAATGTAGAATATAGTCCTAAATTAATAAAAGCAAATTCAATTAATTTAAAAAATATAATTTCAAATAATAAAATAGATTTTATATTTATTCATCCACCATATGCAGATATAATTAAGTATAGTAATGATATAAAAGAAGATATATCAAGATTAAATCTGAAAGAATTTTTAAATCAAATGAATTTATTTTCAAAAGAATGTTTTAGAGTCTTAAAAAAAGGTAAAATTTGTTCAATATTGATAGGAGATATAAGAAAAAAAGGTAATGTTGTACCATTAGGTTTTTATCTTATGAATATTTTTATTCAAACAGGATTTCAATTAAAAGAAATAATAATAAAAGAACAACATAATTGTCAAATGACAGATTATTGGGAAAATAAAAATGTAAATTTTTATCTATTAGCACATGAATATATATTTATCTTAAAAAAATAAATATATGTAATATCTAATTTATGAGTTATAATTTTATTTTCGTCATAAATTTGTATCTATGTTTCAAGAATTGAAACTAAAATACAAAATAAATTAAGAAAGTATATAAGGTGGAACTAAAAAGTTAGTTATAATGTTTATATAATTATATTTAATTTCAATAGTTTTTATTGTTTGTGTTTTGCCCTTTAATATCTTTTATATATCAAAAAAGTAACCAATATTGGTAGTTTTTATTTTTCCTT
Organism: uncultured Clostridia bacterium; assembly: GCA_947630145.1. Lineage (GTDB taxonomy): Bacteria > Bacillota > Clostridia > TANB77 > CAG-465 > CAG-465. The sequence goes on from CANRGL010000010.1 coordinate 10,463, forward strand.
TTTTGGTTACTTTTTTTATCATTTTTATTACTAAAATTTCATATTTTCTTTATCACAATCCTGAGTAGTAACTAATGAAAATAAAAAATATAAAAAATTTGTTATGAAAACTTGCGTTTTTTTTTTTTTAGTGTATGCTATAAGGGATAAAAATAATATGGAGGAAGATAAGATGAAAAATAACAAAAGAGGTATATCGCTAATAGTATTAATAGTAACGATAATCGTTATAATAATCCTTGCTGCAGTAGTAATACTAACATTAAGTAAAAATAATCCAGTAGAAAGTGCAAGAAAAGCAAGATTTATGGAAGATGTAAGAAGTTTCCAAGATGAACTAGCACTAAGTGTATCAAAGGATTATGTGACAAAAAAAGAAAATAGAAATGAAAAGTTTAATGCGACAGATTTTGATGATATGAAAAACTACATACCAAGTTTTACCAAAGATTATAAAGATAAATTTACAATACAAGAAGATGAACTTGTGTATAATAAAGATAACGTAACAGAAAATGAGAAAAAATGTTTAGATGAATTAGGAATAGGAACAAAGAAAGAAAATTTTGCTAAAAAAGTAGCAGAAGATCCAAAGACATATTATGGGAAATATGTAATAAATTATACAACAGATCATAGTGAAACTGAAAATGCAGTAGAAAAATGGCAAATATTTCATTCAGATGGAGAGAATATATATTTAATAGCAGATGATTATATAGATGGACAATATGCACCGAATGGAAAAAAAGGAAATAGTATACGTAAAAATAATACAAATTATCAATTATCATTTGATAACGTATATAATGATTATGAAGGATCACAAAATATAATAAAAGATTCAAAAGCAAAAAAATGGATAGAGTGGGTAGACAGTTATCCTAATAGTACAAATGAAAATATACGAGCAGTAGCATATATGCTAGATACAAGTGAAAATGTATGGGGAAAATACGCAGGAAGTAAGGCAAAATATGCAATAGGAGGTCCAACACTAGAAATGTTTGTAGAATCATATAATAAGTCACATGATGCAAACCTTGCATGTAAAGAAATGACTGATGTTGGATATAAAATAGGATATACCCACGGAAATTATAACAATTATTTAACTGGTTTACCAAATTATGGTATAGGTTTTAATGACACTTTATATGTGATAAAGGATATTAGTAAAGCTGAAGGTGTATGGCTAAGCTCTCCAGTTTGTACTAACGTTAAGTATTATAATTTGATGAGAATTTATTATTCAAGCCGAGGAACGATTTATGTAAATTTTTTGTCTTCTAAAGAAAGTAAACTAGGTTTTCGCCCTGTAGTTTGTCTAAAATCTGATATCTCATTAAAAGCTTCAGGAGAAGATTTTGTGATAGAATAAAAATAAAATAAATTATATAAAAAATGATTGAATTTTGTGTATAATTCAATCATTTTTTCTTTTATGATCCTAGATATTGTATAACAACTGTAAGTAATGCATTAGCAAAATAGGAGTTGGTATCAATAAGGGTAATATTTGGTGTATTTAAATATATATTTCTATTTGTTAAATTTACAATTTCGTAATCATTATCAGTGTTAGCAATACTTAAAACACCTTGCGCTACTAATTTTACAGAAGATTTGTTGTAAACCCATTGAGTGTCACCAACATATATTCTATCAGTCCCAACAGCTTTAAGTCCAATTGAGACAAAGTCAGTATTTTCATCAAAAGATACATTGTTCTGGAAAGGTACATATGCATTTGCTGTGATCAGAACTTTATATGCACCTATTTTGTTAAATTTAAATGTTTTATCAGTGGTATTTAAAGTACATATTTTTTCATAATTCATTTCTTCTCTAGAAATAGGAAGTCTACCTTTAGGTTGAATTTCTAAGCCAGTAGAAGGATAGCCTGTGTTAAATGATATAAAATATACTGTACCAATTCTTTCAGGACCAGTAGGACCAGTAACACCTTGAGGCCCAGGATCACCTTGAGGCCCTTTTATTCTACCAACGTTTATCCAATCTTTATCTTTTTCTGACCAAACATATAAATCAGAATTAACTATATAACTATCACCTTTGTTACCTGTTGAATGTTCTTTTTTTAATTCATCTTCGGAAGGATATTCACCTAAAATACTTACTCCTGTACCATCAACGCCATCTTTACCTGGAGGACCTTGTATTCCTTGCTTTCCTTCTGGGCCTGGTATACCTTGGGGTCCCATAGGTCCCTCTACACCTTGAGCTCCAGTTGCACCAGCAGGTATAACAAATTCTAATATATGGTTAAATTCATCTCCCATATCTGTTATTGAAGCAGGTGAACCTGGCTCACCAGTAGTTATATTACCAATAGATACAGAAGATATAGAACCTGCAGGTCCAGTAGGTCCAGTAGGCCCAGTAGCACCAGTAGGTCCAGTAGCGCCAGTAGCACCATTAAAACCTTGTTGACCTTGTACACCTTGAGGGCCAGGAGGACCAGGCACACCGTTATAACATATTATTGGATTGCAACAATTATTAGGTATTTTTGTATTACAGCAATTATTATTCATTTTAGCCTCCTTTAAAAAATATAGAGCAAGTAGCTCTATTAATAGTATATTTAGCTGTGATATATTGCGTGAATGATAAATGTATACTATAATTTTGTAACATAACAGATATGTCGAATATTGCGATCGATTTTTCTTGACATTATATATTTTCCAAAGTATAATCTAATTGTATTTTCTAATTATTTTTTTCTAGTTATTTTTAATCATTTTTCCAAAGGAGGTCTTATTGAAATCAAAATTTAATTCAAATAAAAATAAATTAATTTTAATAGTATTTATTCTTTTATTAATTTTCTTGTCTCTTTATATGTTAAATATGAAATTTAAATCTTTTAATAAAATTCAAAATATTAATTCTAATATACAAAACGATAGTAAAGATCAAACGTTAAATAAAAAAGAAATAGCAGATTCATTAAATTTATCAGATTCGTCTCTTTCAATTCCCGTTATTAATATATTAAATATTCCCATAAAAGATGGAATAGATGATTATACCTTAAATGAATATATAGGACATTTCCCAAGTACTAGTAAAGTTTATGGAAATGTTGGACTTGCAGCACATAATAGAGGGTATAAAAACAACTATTTTAAAGATATTAACAAATTAAAAAATGGTGATGAAATAATATATAAAATTGATAATAATGTTAAAACATATAAAGTAAAAAATAAAGTAGAAATAGATAGTTATGACTGGAGTTATCTAAATAGTACAGATGATAACAGAATAACTCTTATTACTTGTGTAAAAGATAAACCAAATAAAAGATTAGTAGTACAAGCAGTAGAATAGGAGGAATATATGCAAAAAATATGTATAATAAATAAAAGTAGAAATAAAACAAATGAAAATAGTATATTAAAAAATAAAAAAACTAAAAAAATAAAAGTAGTACTAGTAGCTGCCATATTAATGATGATAGTAAACATTCCAATTAATGTGATTTTTGCAGAAGAAAATAATAATTTTTCTGATTATCATATATATTCATATGAGAGCTCAAATAGATATATAAAATATCAAGGTAGACCTCAAAGAATTTATGAATATTACTATATTAATAAAGAGCAAAAACAGTTACCTGCATATTGTATGAATCTAGGCTTAAATGGAGCTGAGACAGTAGAAGGTGGATATGATGTTAATGCAAGTGAATATGTCTCAGATAGTATTGATAATAATATTATATTAAATGGATATCCATATAAAAGTGTAGAAGAACTTAAAGTTGCAAATGAAAGTGAAGCAAGATATGCTACACAATTTGCATTATGGGTAAAAAGAAGTAATCTTGATATTAATCAAATCTCACCTATGGAAGATAGTTATTTAAGAGTAGTAAATGCTATAAAACAAATATATAACAATGGAATTAGTAATTTTTTAAATTATACAAATGGTGTACAAATAACTGAGGTAAAAAAAGATAGTATTTTAGATGATATTGATAGTAGCTTTTATTCAAAAATATATGAACTCAACTATGGAGATAATATATTAGATATCAATATAAATGTAGAAGGAATAAATGATTATACAATAGTAGATGAAAATAATAATAAAATAGATAATATAACTAAATATAAAAAAATAAAGATTTTATTTCCTAGAAAAAGTAACTTAGAAAATGCAGAATGTAAAATAAATATAAGTAGTAGCTTTAAAGAAAATGCAGTACTCTTTGCTAAAACTAAAGTGGCAGGAATGCAAGATATGTCACTTTCATTAGAACCAATAAAAAAGACAGATCAAGACATTAAATTTAAATTAGAGACTTTGAAGACTAAACTTGAAATTTTGAAAAAAGATGCTGAAGATGGAAATATATTAATACCAAATGTAAAATTTAATATATATGATCTAGATAATAAATTATTAGGTACATTTATAACTGATAGTTATGGAAAAATAAACATAGATGTAGAAAGTAATTTAAAAATATTTAAAAATAGTAAAATTAAAATAGAAGAAGTGGAAGTTCCATATCCATATGTAATTGATAAAGATAATAATACTAAAATTATTGACTTAAAAGTTGGAGATAGTGTAAAAGTAGAATTCAAAAATAATAAGATAAAAGAAATTCCAAAAGTAGAACTTCCAAAAACAGGATTTTAGTAGTTATATAATAATGTATAAATATTTTTGCTAAATTTTAAAAATAAAAATGAGAAAACAAAAAATTAATATAAAACGTGATTTTATATTTTTTAATATATAAAACTAATACCCCATGTATTTTCATTGGGGTATTAGTTATGAGTTTTGAGTTAGCCAATCTAGAACGTTTATTTTTTTATTCCGTCAAAATCTTCTATTGGATCCATGTCCATTGTAAGAATATATTTAGGATAATGATTATTTATATTTTGTAATGGCATTAGTTCTCTTTGAAGAGTGGTTTTTTCTCTAGTTGTATATGCTACTTGAAAATAAGTAAAACCTTCCTTGTTTTCAACAATAAAATCAATTTCTTTATCTTTATTCTTACCTATATACACTTTATATCCTCTTCTTATAAGTTCAAGATATACTATATTTTCTAGTATATGACCAAGATCTATATTTCTCCTTCCTAATATAGCATATCTCATTGCTACATCAGTTGCATAATATTTTTCTTTAGATTGTAAATATTGCTTTCCTTTTATATCAAATCTTGAAACTTTATTAAATATATAGCACTTAGTCAATGCATCTAAATAACTTTCAACAGTATGAACAGATATACGTCTTCCATTTGAAGTTAAAGTATCTGCTATTTTTTTTATTGATAAACAATTTCCAATATTATCAAACATAAATTTAGATATTGTTCTAAGAAGTGATATATCTGATATTTTTTTCCTTTGTGCAACATCTTTTAATATAATTGTGTTATATAAAGAATCTAAATACTCATCTATTTGAGAATCTTCTTCTAATTTTAAAGCATAAGGAAATGAACTTTTATTAATATAATCTAGAAATAATCTTTCAGTTGGTTGCTTATTATAGTAACTTAAGTATTCTTTAAATGATAATGGGTACATTTTTATTTCTATATATCTACCTGTTAATAATGTTGCTAATTCTCCTGATAATAGATATGCATTAGAACCAGTTATATACACATCTACATTTTTTATAATATATAATCCATCAACAGCTTTTTGAAATTCGTCAACATTTTGTATTTCATCTAAAAATACGTAGTATTGTTTTTCATCTTTTAATTTTTCTTTTATAAACTTATATAATTGTTTATAATTATCAAATTCATTATCCGGATTTTCAAGATTTATTGATATAATATGACTATCATCTATTCCTATACTTTTTAGATAATCGATATACAATTCAAATAGAGTAGACTTGCCACATCTCCTTATTCCAGTTATAACTTTTATTAAATCTTTGTCTTTCCATTTTTTTAATCTATCTAAATATTCTTTTCTTTCTATCATAGGATTACCTCCAATATAATTATACCACTTTTATAAATAATTTGCATTTTATTAACAAAATATTTAATTAAAAATTAGTTTATAAATATTTTATGCAAATGAGTAAAATGTAATATGTAAAATAGAAATTAAAAATGAAAAAATCAAAAAATAAAAAATTTCTTTGAAATTTAGTGTTATAAATAATGTATAAATTATAATATGTTGACCTCATATAATATGTATGATAAAATATAAATATAACAAATATATTAAAAAATAAATAAGTTATTTTAATAGTGTAAGATTATATGATTTAGGAGTTGATAATGTGGAAAACCAAATAAGAGATAATATAAAACCTGGTATAAAAGTAAAGATAGTATTAAAAAAGGATCAACAAACAGGTATTTTAACTGAAGGAATAGTAAAAGATATATTAACAAATAGTAAAATTCATCCTAGAGGTATAAAAGTAAGGCTTGATGATGGTAGTGTTGGAAGAGTGCAAGAAATTATACATTGTAACAATTAAAAAAATTTTATAACTTAATATTAAATTTCATAAAAAGTATAAACGATATTTAATAGAGGAATAATAAATAAGACATATAAAGAAAATCTTTATGTGTCTTATAATTTTTTTAAAAGCCAAGAAAACGTTTAAAAATAAAGCTTTTTTTTGTTGTTTTACAATATGAATACATATATTTAATTAAAATGTAATATTATGAGCAAAATACGACAAAATCGGTCATATTTATATATATTTTAGCTGAAAAGCCGCGATATTAATTACATAAAATGTTGACCTTGAAATTTTTTTGTGTTAGAATGTGCTAAACAATATATAGTATATTTGGAGGAGTACATATGAAAAAGATATTTAGTAAAATTAAGAAAGGATATTCAGTTTTAAAAAACACCAAGGTAAAATTGCTAATTATTGCTGTTCTTACAGTAGTTATGCTTATAGACCTAAATCCATTTTTCTTAAAAGCAGGAAGAGAAACGTTAGTATATACTTTTGAAAATGGAGTATATACACCTTTTGCTTTTGATAATAATCGTAATGGATTAGCTTATTATGGAATATCAAAAATGGGTGGACATATAGCATACTGTATGGATTATAATGTTAGAAATGCACCAAATGGAACAGGGCTTCAATACATACGTAATGTAAAAACTAGTAAAGTAGTAGCAGTACTTATGAACGGTTACCCTACAAAATCTGCAAAGCAATTAGGTTTATCTGATGATCATGAAGCTTATCTTGCAACACAAATGGCAATTTGGGAAGCGTTAAATAATACTAATGATACTAAAGGTTCATATTTTAGTATGGATAAAATACAACCAAACTTAAAATATAGTAAATCTATGGATTCATTACTTACTAATGCAAAAAGAGTTGCAAAACAGCTTTTACAAAAAGAATATGATCCTGGAACATTTAAATTAGATTCATCTAAAGCTAAGGTAAATTACGAATATAATGATAGTAAAATAAAAATTGGACCATATAAAATAGCAACAACTGGATATTCAGATGTATCTAATATTAATGTAGCAATATCTGGTCAACCAACAGGAACTTTATTAGTTGATAAAAATGATAAACAAAAATCAGTATTTGCTAAAAATGAAGATATATACATATTAATAAATAAAAATGCTCCTGCTGGAAGTTTAAAAATATCAGCTAGTTCAAAAGCAAATAAATATGTAGGTATCGTATATGGTAGTGGAAGTTGGCAAAATTTTGTATTTTTAGATACAGAACAAGTTGATGTTTCAGCAAATGCTACTGCATCTTGGGAAGAAAGTAAAGGAAATATTAATATAGTAAAAAAAGACCAGGATAACAAACCTATACAAGGAGCTGAGTTTGCTTTAATAAATGCTGCAGGAACACAAGTTGCAACTGGAAAAACAGATGCAAATGGTAATTTACAATTCAATAATTTAAATCTTGGAAATTATGCTGTAACTGAAATTTCAGTTCCAGACGGTTATATTATACAAAAGTCTAGCTATCCAGTAGTTGTAACAAGAAGTAAGACTCAAACTATTGAGGTACAAAATACTAAAGTTAAAGGTGTATTACAAATAACTAAATTAGAGAAAAATTCTAAAACTCCTATTGCAAACGCTGTATTTGAAGTTTATGATGCTAATGGTAAAGTAGTAGAAAAACTTACTACTGATGCAAATGGTATTGCAACAAGTAAAGAACTTGAAAAAGGAACATATACATATAAAGAAGTATCAGTTCCTGACGGTTATATAATGGATACAGAAGTTAGAACTTTCTCAATTTCAGAAACATTAAAAGCTGTAAGACAGACAGTTACTAATGAAAAAATTGTAGGTGAACTACAAATAGTAAAAATAGGCGATGATGGTGAAGTACCTGTTGCAGGTGCAGAATTTGAAGTTTATGACAGTAATAAAAAAGTTGTAGCAAAAATTACTACAGATAAAGATGGTAAAGCCTCTGTTAAAGATTTAGCAAAAGGAACATATACATATAAAGAAGTAAAATCTCCTGAAGATTATGAGCTTGATCCAAAAGAATATACATTTAAAATTGAAACATTAAAACAAATTGTAGAAGGAAAAGTTACTGATAAAAAAATATACGGTAAACTTAAAATCGAAAAAGTAGATGAAAATAACAAACCTATACAAGGTGCTAAGTTCCAAATCTTAGATGAAGAAAATAAAGTTATAGCTACGGTTGAAACTGATAAAGATGGCGTTGCTATATGCGAGAACTTACCAGTAGGAAAATATAAATATAAAGAGGTTGATACACCATATCTATATGTACTTGATGAAAAAGAATATAATTTTGAAATTACATCTGAAAATAGAGAGGTAGATGTAAAGGTTGTTAACCAAAGAGCAAAAGGAATAATTAAAATTGTAAAAATTGATAAAGATAGTAAAGCTGCAATACCTAATGCTAAATTTAATATTATTGATAAAGCAACTAACGAAATTGTTGATGCAATTTTAACTGATGAAAATGGTGTAGCAAGAACTAAAGCATTACCTACAGGAGAATATATGTATCAAGAAGTAGAAATTCCAGATGAATATATAATTGATACAAAAACTTATGATTTAAAAATTAAGAAAAATAACGAGATGATAGAGAAAAAAGTATCAAATGAACATAAAAAATTACCTGTAACAGGTGGATTCTTAAGTACAAATGGAATTATAATCGTTATTGTAGTATCTGTTAGTGTAATAGGTTATATAGTATTTAAAATAATACAAAGTAAGAAAAATGGCCCTCAAGATCCAATAACAGATTATGGTCCTATAAATTATGATCCAAATGTAACTCCAAGTCTTAGTATGACAGATAATAATGAAAAAATAAATCAAGTTGAAAATACAGTAAATACTGAAGAAGAGAAAATTAATAATTTAGAAGATAGAAATGAAATATCAAATGATGTTCATGATAATGTTATAGAAAGTACGGAAAATAGTTTAAATGAAGAAGATAAAACTCATGTTGAAGAAATAGAAAATACAAACGATAATGTAACTGATAAAGAAGACAAAGTAGATGAGGAAAATAAAGAGGATAAAGAGGATAAAGAGGAAGACAATTCTAATACAATGCCTAAACATCACGAAGATGATATGTTAGATTTAACACCAAAATATAATAGTGATGAAATAAAAAACGAAGATGATAATTTATAATTATAATAATAATAAATGAAGTTTAAATAAACTAAAATTTAAAAAAATTATATAAAAATAGGGTGGATTTAATTCTACTCTATTTTTATATATATTAACTTTATCGTTTTTGAATATCAAATTTTTTTTTGCAAATAATAAAAACATGATATATTTAATTGGTTTTATTGTTGGTATATTAAATGGAATTTTTGCAGCAGGTGCAGGTCAAGTTTTAGTATTTTATTTAATATATTTTATGAAGGTTGAAACTCATAAAGTAAGAGCAATAAGTGTAGCAATACTTTCAATATCAAGCATTTTTGCAATATTTGGATATAAAGATGTAATACAATTTGATTTAATTAAAATAATTTCTTTAGTATTAATTGCAGCTATAACTGGAGTTATTGGTACTAAAATTATGAAAAAGATACCATCAGAGTATTTAAATCTAATATCAGGAATATTACTAGTAAGTCTTACTGTATATAAAATGTTAGTAAAAGGATAAAAAATATGTGGATATATATATTAATAATAGCAATAGTTTGTGGAATAATAGCAGGAATGGGAATAGGTGGTGGTAGTATTTTTATACTACTTACTACTATTTTTGGTCTTATATCGCATAAAGAAGCACAAGGATATAATTTAATAATGTTCATTGCTGTTGGAATAACAAGTACAATTTATAATATAAAAAATAAAAATATAGATAAGAAGATATTATTACAATTATTATTACCAGTTTGTTTAGGAAGTATAACAGGTGTATTTTTGTTAAAAAAAATAAATGAAAATTTATTAAAAACTTTTTTTTATTTATTTATGATAATTATAGGAATATATGAAATAATTTCAAGTTTAAAAAAAATATATAATGCAAAAAATAATATTAACGAAAGGAGTGAATAAAATGAGTTTTGCAAAAGGTGCAATAATGGGGATAATAGCAGGTACAGTAATTGGTGTCATGAACAGTTCTAATATTATAGATATGTGTAAAAAAGGTAAAAAACAAATGTTAAAAATGAAAAGAAGATATATGCCAAATTAATAAAAAAACATATTATAATTGTAAGTTTTTGTAAAATAAGGGTGTAATGTTTCAAAAATATTACATCCTTATTTCATAAAAATTTCATTTTAAAAGTAAAAGATATTTTTTAAAAAATAGTATTGATTTTTTGATTTTTTTAAATTATACTTATTACGATAAGTATATTTTATTATACAAAATTAGAATAAAAAATTAATTTGGAGGTTGAAAACATATGATAGGAATGAGTCAAATTAAGAAAAAAGTGATGCAAGGGTTGTTTATAGGTATTGCTATTGGAGTTGTAGGTATTGGTCTTACAATATGGTGGACTATAAGCACAATAAAAAGTTATGAGAATGGAACTAACAAAAGTTATAACGAAAAATACACACAAGATGTTGTTGTATGTAAAAGAGATGTAATTCAAGGTGAAGTATTAACTGAAGATATGGTTACAATTGCTAAAAATATAAATAAAAATACAATACCAAATGGTGCTAAAAAATCAGCTAGTGAAGTTGTAGGAAGTGTTGCAAAATATAACATTGCAGCAAACGTTCCTGTGCTTGATTCTATGCTTACAACTGAAATTGAAGCAGCTGATGTAAGATCACAAGAATTAAATACAGTTCTTATGCCAACTGATTTAAATATTGGAGATTTTGTTGATATAAGGGTAATGTTCCCTAATGGAACTGACTATGTCGTTTTAGCACAAAAGAAGATAGAAAATATTGTAGGAACAACATTTTGGATAAATATGGCAGAAGATGAAAGACTACTACTTAACAGTGCTACTGTTGATTCATTTTTAAATCAAGGATCTAAACTTTATGCTACAAAATATACAGATGCTACATCACAAACTAATTTATCTGAAGAAGCAACTACAACTGCAAAAGGATATGTATCTGAAGAAATAGATAAAGATTTAGATACTTTACAATCTGCTGACGCAGAAGAATTTACAGAAAAAATGTTTGATTTAATTGTAAAATACAAAAACTTTGCATCTGCAGCAACAAGAATAACTGAAAATTATCAACCAAATGCACAAGTTATGAACTTAATGAAGACAAATGATAATATTTTAGATCAAGCTAAAGAAAAATTAAGTGAAGAAGCAAGAAGAGTAATTGAAAATGGAATAACTAATTACAAATCAAGCAATGAAGAAAATTATAGTAATATAGTAAGTGGTGCTCAACAATCAATAACAACTCAACAAAATCAAAGGACAGCTCTTTTAAATGAAACTGCTGCTCAAACTACTCAACCTGCTGAGTAAAAGTAGGTTTAAAATAGGAGGAAAGTAAATGCAAGTAATAGGATTAGTAGGATATGTAAATAAATATGATTTAGTTATGAATCTTGCAAAGACTATTAATATAATGGATAAATCTGTATTAGTAATTGATGCAACTTTAGATAGAAAATTAAAATATATTGTTCCTGCTTTAGATAATATAGGTAGGTCATATATTACACAGTATAATAGTATAGATTTTGCTGTTGGATTTGATAGTATGCATGATGTAGAAAATTATATGGCAGAACAAAGTATAAATATATCTTTATATGACTTTATACTAATAGATATGGATAGTGCAAGATCATATGAATTCTTTAGAACAAGAGGTTTAGATAAAGTTTATTTCTTTATTGATACAAGTGTACTTTCTATTTCAAAAAATAGAGATATAATAAAAGCTATGAGAGTATATAGCAATGATGAAAATTCTAATCTAGAAATGTCAAAAGTACTGTACAGATCCTATATATCAAGAGCTGCAAATGATTATTTTGAACAAAAAATAAGAGAGTATGACGTAAAATGGAAAGAACCGGAGTATGAAATACCTCTAGAGGAGCAAGATATACTTGCAGATACTGATTCACAGTTTAGTGGAACTATAGATGTAAAAAGACATACAAAGTTATATATTTCTACTATAGCAGATCTTACTGCTGAAATAATAGGAGATGTAAATTCAAAACAAGTAATGACGCAAATAAAAAGGAGGAAAAATTAATGCCAAGAATAGTATTTTGGAGTCCTTATGATAGTATGACAGGAAGTACACATGCAGCGGTGGCTGTAAGTACTTTAATGGGTATGACACATAAAGTTACTAGTTTACTTATGCAAGCAAATGCTAATTCTAGAAAAATGGAATCATGTTTTACTCCTTATGAAGAATTAAAACAAAGCAAGGTTTTTGAAAATTCTAGTATAGGAATAAATGCTTTAATTAGACTCATAACTAGTAATAAATTAACTTCTGATTCAATACAAAATTATGCAAAGCCTGTATTAAAAGAAAGACTAGATGTACTTTATGGTATGAATTCTGAGGATACAGATGGATATAACAATTTAATTAATAATTTACCATACATGACAAGAAAAGCTGATGAAATATATGATTTAGTTTTTGTGGATATGCCAAAATCTTTAGAACCAAAATGTATTCAAGATACTTTGGCTGATGCCGAAATAGTTGTATGTGTAGTTAATCAAGATGCTGTAAAGCTAAGTGATTTCTTTGATATATTAGCTACAAATGAAGTTTTAAAAGACAAAACTAAAATCATTGTAGTAGCAGATTATGAACAAGATTCAAAATTTAATTTATTTAATATAAAAATGAAATACAAGACTAAGGAGCAGATGTTTGTTATCCCACATAACTATATGTTTGCTGATGCTTGTAATTCTGGAATGGTTCTAGATTTCATGTATAGAAATTTAAATGCCGATCCTAAAGATTATAATGGTAATTTTATATTCCAAACTTTAAATATTGTAAATGAAATAGTAAATATAGCTAAGATAAAAGATAATTAAAAAAAGAGGTGAAAATATGTCAGTTGCATTTGTGTTTAATATTATTCTCATATTTTTGTTAGTTGCATTTGTAATAGGCTTTATTGTATATAAAGTTAAAAAAACTGACACTGGGGACGATAGCAAACGTTCTGAATTAGAGAGAACTAAGGAAAGATACAGTATTCAAAGTATGCAGAATTTTATAAAAAAGCAATTTGATGAAATTACAAGAATGAATCTTTATGACTTGGCACTTTCTGAAGAAGAATTTGAAAGAAGAAAAAATGTTAAGTATGAACTTAAAAAAGCATTAAAAGGTGCAGGTTATGCAGATTCAAGTGATAAAAAATATGTAAAAACTTTGATGTTTGACTTGCTTAGAAATACATATAAAGTTAATAATTCAAATATCAGTAATGCAATACCATTTGATAATTTTGATGAGTTAACTCCTCAAGATGAATTTGAAATATTACTTCATATGTATAAAAAGCAATATAAAGCAGAGGCTTTAACTCAAATTATTACAAAATATAATCTAGATGTACCTAAATATGAATTTGATCCAGAAGTACCTTCATATGTAATCACAGCAAATGAAATTCATCAGATATTTCAAAATGAAATCACACCTGATACTTTATCATTTGAAGATAAACTTGATATTGTAGTTCAAAGAGTATATCAAGGATATAAAGGATACAGTGTTGTAGATGATATTCGTGATATGAATATTGATGGTGTATCTGGTGGTGTATCTGGTATTCCACCTTCATTCTTAGATCAAGTTGTTGGTATGGAAGACTATCTAGAGCAAATGAATGGTAGTAAGATACCAATGTCATATGATAGTGTATGGATATTCTATAAAGGTAAATCTACATATTTATCATTCCTATCATTTGGTAGTGAATCAGAACTTAAAAGAGTATGTCAAAATATATATAAATATAACAATCCAGGACAATTATCTGAGTCTGTTGGTTACAAGATAAATGAAATGAAAGATGGATCTCGTGTCGTTGTTTTACGTCCTAATTTCTCAGAATCTTGGGCATTCTTCGTAAGAAAATTTGCTCCACCAACACTTATATCTGCAGAGCAATTGTTAATACATGATAATAAAGCAAACGTAATAGAATTATTAAAATATCTAGTTAGAGGCGCAAGGGTTACAGCAATAACTGGTGAACAGGGTTGTGGTAAAACAACACTTCTAATGGCTATAATGAAATATTTATATCCAACAATTACAATTCGTGTACAGGAAACAGCGTTTGAGTTACACTTAAGAAAAATTTATCCTTATCACAACATCTTATCTTTAAGAGAAACAGAAACAATATCTGGACAAGAAGGTCTAGACGTTCAAAAGAAAACAGATGGTGGTGTTAATATCCTAGGAGAGGTTGCAACTGATCCGGTTGCTGCTTGGATGATTCAAATGGCACAGGTTGCTTCTAAATTTACACTATTTACTCACCATGCTAAGACTTTTCCAAACCTTATTACAGCACTTAGAAACTCACTTTTAAAAATTGGTATGTTCCAATCTGAAGATGTTGCTGAAGTACAGGTTGTATCAGTAATTAACTTTGATATACACTTAAAAAGAGGTACAGATGGTACTAGATATATAGAAAGAATAACAGAATGTATTCCACTAGAAAAGAAATTTACATATAATAATGATTACAGAAAGACAAAAGAAATGGACAAGAAGTTAGATAACTTTATGGATAATGCAGTAGAGTATTTTCAACATATGACACAAACAAGTAACTATACATACAAAAATATAGTAGAATGGCAAGATGGAAAATATGTATTTGTAAATCCAATAAGTGAAGAAAATATTAAATCTATGAGAGATAACATGTCACCAGAAGATGTTAAAAGTTTTGATAACTTCATAGATACAGCTTGGAGGTGATAGAATGAATGTTACAACAGTAGCGATAGGTTTACTAGCTTTTTCAGTAATTGGTGTTATACTATTACTTATATATTTAAGACTATTAAAACATAAATACAAAAAGAATTCTGCAATATTTGCAAAAGAAACCTTAGTTGTTAAGGATAAATCTAGTATAAAGGATATATTTGATAAATTATTCCAGATTGTGTATATGGTTTTTGTAAAAATGCCAGTTTTGAAATATTACACTAAAAAAACTAGATTAAAACTTGAAATGACTAATGACTATACTGAATATGAACTTAGAAGAAGATCAGGTAAATATATGCTGCTTGCAGTAATATTCATGTTCTTATCATTATTTATACTTTTAAATCTTGTAAATGATTTATACATGTCACTTATAGTTATAGTCGGTGTTTTAATAGTAACAGAAAAAATGATTGATATTGGTATTACATCAGTATCAAATAAAATATTAAGACAAATGCCTGATACATTTACTACAATAAGGCACGCATTCCATGAACATGGTATGATAGATGAGGCATTTAATACAGCAATTGATGAATTAGGAGATAAGGAAATAGGGCCTCAATTAAAGAAAATAAAAGAGGCAATAATTTCTGATAATCCTGAAGTTGAACTAGAAAAGTACTATGATACTGCACCAAATAGATTTCTTAAACTATTTGCAGGTGTTTCATACTTAACTTATGATCTTGGTGATAGAAAAGTTGATGGTACTTCAGTATATCTTAAAAACTTAAATAATATATTACAAGATATTTATCTTGAAATTCTAAAACAAGATAAGATAAATTACATGTTTAGAAGTCTTAACATTATAGCAGTTGTACCACTTGTATGTATAAAACCACTTCAAGCATGGGCTGAGTCAAATTTCCCAGCACTTTCAAATTTCTATAACAGTAGTTTTGGATTTATAATGCAATCCTTAATTATAATATCAATCTTTGTATCTTATTTAATGTTAAGAATAGTTAAAGAAGATTCAGAAGAAATAAAATTTGATAGAGTTTCTGGTAAAAAATGGCAGGATAAAGCATATAAAATTACATGGGTAAAACTGATAGTTGATGCTTTTAAATCAAAACCACATACAAAGAAAAATAGAAGAGAAACTGAACTTATTAAAAATACTAACTCTTATCTTACTATTGAATGGTTGTATGTAAATAAAATAACTGCAGCATTCGTTACATTTATACTTGCTTTAATACTTATGTTTAATATAACTAGAATAGATATTAGAGCAACGTATAACAAAATAAGTGATGAATTCTTGTCGTTTGGTCAGTTAACAGAACAGCAAGAAGCAGCAGCACAAGCAATTAATGATAGAGATAAAACATATATAGATAAGTATAAAAATCAAAATGTAACTAAAGAGCAAATTGAAATGGAAATGACAGATCCAGTAACAGGAAAAGCTGATGCTGAAGAAGTTGCAAGAGTATATGATAAAATACAAAGTGTAAAATCATCATATGTTAAATTCTGGCAAGTACTTACATCATTTATCCTAGCATGGATAGCATACCATGTTCCATCACTAATTTTATTTATCAAAAATAAAATACGTGAAATGGAAAAAGAAAATGAAATTATGCAATTCCAATCAATTATACTTATGCTTATGTATATAGATAGAATTGATGTTCAAACAATTCTAGAATGGCTAGCAAGATTCTCTTATGCTTTCAAAGAACCTATATCTACATGTTTAAATAACTATGAATCAGGTGCTTATGAGGCATTAGAAGATCTTAAAGAAGTAGTACCATACAAAGATTTCCAAAGAATTGTTGAACAATTACAATCAGCAGTTGAAAGAATACCTATACGTGATGCTTTCGATGAACTTGAAACTGAACGTGCTTTCTTCCATGAAAGAAGAAAAGAAGGTAATGAAAGGCTTATTAAGAAAAAAGTTACAATTGGTAAAGTACTTGGATTTACACCTATGGTACTTTTAATTGGTGGATATTTAGTTGCTCCACTTATGATAGTGTCAATAATGCAAATGATGAGTTACTTTACAAAAATGTCTTTCTAAAAGACAAAAATACAAATTTGGTTAATACACGAAAGTGTTTAACATATATATTAATTTTTAAAGGAGGAATTTTAAATGGATAATGCACAAAAAGCAATTATGATTGGTGTTGGACTATTTATTACAATCATAATCATCGCAGCAGTAATGCTTATAACTGGTATGGGACAAAATTTACTAAACAAAGGTCAAGCACAAGTTCAAGGTATATCTGAAAGTTTATTAAATGATCTTGTAGCACAATATGACGGAAAAAAATTATCTGGTTCTCAAGTAAGAACTGCAGCAGTGCAACTTATAAATAGACAAGAAGCTGATGTTAAAGTAAAAATTTGTGGAGCAAAAGGTAATTATGCAGAAACAAGTAATGATGCTGTCATGGATAATACAAGTGAGGTCAATACTCAATTAAGTGGGTATGATAGTTATAATTTTAATGGTAGTGTAAGCGAGAGTAATGGTGTTGTTACTGTTACATTTACAAAACAATAATAAAGGGGGAATTTTAAATGGACAATGCTCAAAAGGCAATTATGATTGGTGTTGGACTATTTATAACAATCATAATCATAGCAGCAGTAATGCTTATAACTGGTATGGGACAAAACCTACTAAATAAAGGTCAAGCACAAGTTCAAGGTATATCAGAAAGTTTGATGAATGATCTTGTAGCACAATATGATGGTAAAGATATGGCAGGCTCACAAGTAAGAACTGCAGCAACACAACTTGTAAATAGGTCAGATGCAACAATTACTGTAAAAATATTAACGAGTGCCACTGATACTTCTCCAAAAGTAGTTACTTCAGAAACTGCGAATAAGATGAATGTAATAAATGGAGCTTTATCTGGCAATGTTACTGCTAGGTATAAGGGAAAGGTTGAATCTGCAGATTCTGGAGTGACTGTAAGTTTCATAAAGCAATAATAAGATATTAAAGTAAATTGTTATGTTTTAAAAAATATTTATTTAATGTTTATTATTTTTATAAAAGGAGGAATTTTAAATGGATAATGCTCAAAAGGCAATTATGATTGGTGTTGGACTATTTATTACAATCATAATCATAGCAGCAGTAATGCTTATAACTGGTATGGGACAAAACTTACTAAACAAAGGTCAAGCTCAAGTTTCAGGTATATCAGAAAGTTTATTAAATGATCTTACTGCGCAATATGATGGAAAACAGATGTCTGGTTCTCAAGTAAGAACAGCTGCAGTACAGCTTTTGAATAATTCTGGTAATCCTGTTAATGTGCATATACGTGAGAAACAAATTGGTGGAGACTATATAGTTGTAGATTACGATAATTCTACTATAACTGGTAATTCAAATGGAACATCACTTAATAGTGAAAAAGATAAAACAAATGCAATTAATAAATATTTATCAGGAAGGGACAGTGAAACATATATTGGCCAAGTGAAGTATGTAGAGGATAAAAAAGTTGTTTGTATTGCTTTTGTAAAAAAAGGAGTAACAGGTTACACTATACCTGATAATGGATTTTAATAATTTTATATTAAAAAGGTATATAATTATATACAGTATATAGTTATATACCTTTTACTACTTATTTTACTGTTATTTTTATTTGTTTTATTTATTATTTATTATTTATTATTTAATATAATTTAATTTAATTTAAAATTATATAATATATAGTTTAAAAAATAAGTGTAAGTTTATTTTTTAAAGTGTATATTATAATTATGTGTATAGAGGTGAGAAAATCATGGACGAAAGTGCTCCAATAAGAGCTATTGTAATAGGTGTTAGTACCCTTATAGCTATTGCTACAATTACAGCAGTTTTAATGTATTATAACACAGCAAAACAAATGGCTTCAAATGTGGGCAGAGGCCAAGATTTTGCTACTAATTATGAACAAAGCATAAAAGATATACTTTTAAAAACAAATTCTAGTGTTGCAGGTAATGCAACTATAACTGGCGCTGAGGTAAAAAATTTACTTAATTATTTTTATGGTGATGAAACAGTTGAAGTTGATTTTTCTACTAATAAACAATTTGATAATACAAATTATACAAATTATATTCCAGGATTTTCAGGTGGAGGTGTAGATTCGAACGTAACATCTAATAAAGGTGTCTATGAAACTGTAATGAAAGAAATTCTTGATAATCAGAAATTTACACTTACAATAAACAATAATCAAACTTTGACAAATGGAAATACTGGTATGAAATTATCAATTAATGGATTAGGATAAGTATCTAATAAAGGAGAAAAAATGGAGGATAATTTATTAAGAGTTTTTTCAGTATTAATATCTGTATTAGTTCTTTTTCTTATGCCGTTATATATAACGTTTGAGAAATTGGATGATATATCATATTCTTTAGCACTTAAGATAACAACTAATTTTGTTGATAATGTTAATGCTAAAGGGTATCTTACTGAAGAAATGTATAATGATTTTTTAAGAGAACTTTCTGTAACAAGTAACTCTTATGATATAAAAATGGAACATATAGCTAAAAAATATAATCCTGTGTATGTCATATATGATGGAAGTGGTAAAGTTATAGATACTTTAGATTATGCAATATATGCTAAGCAAGTAAATGATATAAATAAAACTAAAATTTCTGTAACGGGTAGTGGATATTATATAATACGTGACACAGCAGGTGGAGAGTTAAAAAGCGATGTAATTAAATTATCTTATGCTGCTACAGATATAAAATATACTGATAAGCAAATTAAAGATATTGTATTTGATAGTACTGATACAGTGCCATATTCTCAAATGAAAATATATGATTATAAAAATAATGTAAGTAAAACTCAAGCATATTCAAAAAGTGTAATAAGTTCAATACCATATATGTATGGTAATTACAAAATATCAGATGATGGTACTACTCGTGTTTTGGATAATGATAATAGAATGTATACAATGAATAAAGGAGATCAATTTAGTGTAAGACTTAAAAATGAAAATGTAACAATTGCTACTGTGTTATTTAATGCTTTTACATTAGGTATTGGTGGAACAGAAAATAACACTAGAATATATATAAACTATGGTGGTACTGTAGCAGAAGAAGAATATAAAGAAAATTCTAATATTCCATTTGTTCTTGGTGATGTTGATATGAATGGAGTAGTTGGGTCTAGTGATAGAATGAAGCTGAATAGGGATATAATAAATAATTCTGTTGACTCTTATAGCGTTGCTGAATTTAATAGGGCAGATGTAGACAAAAACGGAGTTGTAAATGGTGATGATAGAGATTTAATTTCTAAATATGTTAACGGAGATATAACTGATTTTTAATAAGGAGGTGAAGCACTGTTGGAAATGATGTCAAATAAAGCACTTATGATAGCTGTTGGGTTAATTATTACTATGATAATAACTAGTGCTGTACTTTTTACAATAAACCAAATAACTGTTGTGTATAAACAAGTATATGAAACTGATACACATATACAAGGTAATTTTGATGAGTTTGATGCATTCGACAGTGCTAAAAAAACCAATCTTGACTTTTTAAATGCAATAAAAAAATATAGAGATTCTGATAGTGTGTATGTTGTAAACAACTATAATGATGATTATTTTAGTGTAACTGAGACTGATGCAGAAAATACTGCATGTGCTTTTAAATTAAATGATGATTGGGTTATTAACGATATTGATATAGATGATGATATACTAAATAATCCTAAAGAAGTTTATACCAAGATACGTAGACTTAGTAATGGTAAAGTAATAATTATATTTATAGGCTATCTAGGAGAATATTTTTAAGAATTATACAAAATAGTAAGAAGGTGGTGAAATAATGGAAGATTCAGCTAATACTTTGTTATATACAGGTACTTATGTTATTATATTTATAATTGCAACTAGTATGTCAATAATGTTGTATTTTGCTATAAATAGATATGCAGACTCAGCATTTGAATATTCTCAAAATTTAGAGTCTTCTATTATAAACGTAAGTACTACTGGTACAGAACTTCAAGATACAGGAAAAACGTATTTAACACCAGAAGATGTTTTTTCATACTATGTAAATTATGTAAAAAAAGATCAATATAGTGATACTTCAGATACAAATCAAGATGTTGATTACATTGTTCGTATTACAAATCCTAAGAATACTTCTGGTAATATTGGTAGCGATAAATCTTATTCAGAGGTTATGGATTTATTAAAAAGTGCGGATAAATATTATCTTTTATATGAAGCTGAAAGCACAAATGATAATGGCAAAAAAGAAGTGGACATTAGAATAGCACCTGTTACAGAATAAAAATGTAAAAATGTAAAGAAAAGGAGGGAAAATTAAAAAATGAAAGATAATTTAAGTATAGTTATAACTATTATAGTTATAGTACTTCTTATGATAATTTTCCCTTTATATAATTTTTTTGAAAGACAAGATGATATGTCATATAACTTAGTTCTTAAAGCAACTACAAATTTTGTAGATGAGGTTATAAATAACGGATATATAGATCAGGACATGTATAATAGATTTGTAACTGAACTAGGTAATACTGGTAATGTATATGACATACAAATTGAAGCACATAGAAGAGTTTTAACTAAAGATCCTGAAAATTTTTCTAATGATATATATACAGAACAAAGTTTTATTGATTATAACGATGATATTTTTGAAACATTAAATACAGGTGATCAAACTTCAGTTGGTACTGATGTTATGAGCAAAACTTTAAAAAATAATATATATAAATTAAATGAAAAAGATAAAATATACGTAGATGTTAAAAATAGTAGTACAACAATGGCAGGATCATTATTTAATATAATAATTCCTGCATCAAATAAAACTAGAATAAAAGTAAAATATGGTGGAATTATACGAAATAACGCATGGTCTAAAGTAGATGCCACATATGTTGGGCATAAACAAGCACCTGGAGCTCCTAGTGTTATATGGAATTCTTCAGGAACTCAAGTAGGAGATAACAAGAGTATTGGAATTAAAAAAGAGGATTTTATATATGATAGGTTAAAAGCAACATCAACTGCATTTAATGGTGCAAATATTACTCATTATTTTTGGGAAATATATGAAGATGGCAATAAAGAATCTTCTTATCATTCATATGACGCAGGAGTATATGGAACATTGAATCTTGAAGAGGCTGGTATAAATATATCTGAATATTTTATAGCAGGGAATTCGTATAAATTTCAAGTTTATGCTGTGGATAATGAGGGATATAAATCTGAAATTACAAATTTTCAAGTAGATATTGAGGAGGATTAAAAAATATTTGAAATTCCTACAAGTTTTGTTTAAAATATGAATAATTTTGCTATTTTAAGTAATGGTGATTTAGATTTAATATAATTATTTTTGAAAAATTCTAAAACACTTTATTTAGCGCAAAAATTAAAAATTGGTATTAATAATGACTGTGTATTAAGATAAATGTTAAAAATACTTGTGATTTATTAATATGTATATAACAAGTAAAATTTCATTTACTGATGAAAAGAAAAATAACAAATTTAAATAGAAATAATAAAATAGTTTAATAGTTGAATAGTTGAAAAAAATCTATATATTATACGAAATGAGGTGAATAGATGAAACTTACTGACTTTGCTTTAATTTTTGTTGGAGTAACTTTGCCAATAATTATAACGGTATATATTAATGTGTCTTTTACTATAAAAGCAGAAGAACAAGAAATGTATTATAAAAAGATAATATCCATTGCTCTAAATGATGCATCTGAGCAAATGAAAGAAGTTGAAAACTCTGATTCTGAAATTGATTATGGTTATTCTGGTTCAGAAAACAATAAAATTAGTGTAAATGCACAAATTGCGGTTGATACTTTTTTAGATTCATTGTATAATAATTTTGGAGTTAAGGGAAATACTTATGCTGAAAGCTATTTACAATATTTTATTCCTGCGATAGCTATTATTGACTATAACGGTGTACAAGTTTCATCTATAGAGAATGTGAAGGAAACATATGGATCATCTGGTATTCAAATAAAACACGCATTAAAACCAAAAAGATATTATACCTATAAATATTATATTTGTAGTAATCCGGATGATTCAAGTAAATTGATGGTAACTGATGATTATAATACGGCACTAAATAATGGCCTAAAATCTTCTCATGTTATAGAATTTACAATGGATGACTATATAACACATAGAGGAACTATTAAAGATGTATCAGGTGCGGAAAAAGATATTGATGTTTCTAGTTTTTATATCTCTGACCAAAAAAATAATGCTTCCCTTGTGTCTGATGTAACTTCATATAACAGTTTATCTTCTGCTGAGAAAAATTTATTAGATGAAGTAGTATCTAAGTTGCAAGAAAAAAGAAAAGAAGTAATTATAAAAACAATAGAAGATGAGATGAAATATGCTACAAATAATAACAATTATTATGCAAGTGATGCAGGAATTAAATATAACTTTGTGTTCCCTACATTAGAAGTAGATGAAATGGAAAGTCAAATAAAAAATGTTGGTATTATGGCTTTAGTACAAGGTATATCAATGGGAAATAGATACTTAAATACAAGAGCATATAGTACAGCAAAATTATCTGAGATAACTAGATATTATTTGTCAATTCCAGATGATAGTGCATCAAAGTACAAAATAGCACTTTATCATAAAGATACAAACTGCCCTGAATATTGCTCATCTATAAATACTAATATTACTCCAAGTTATGTTGCAACTAAACAACAAGCAGCATCAGTTACTGCTCTTTTAAAGAAAGATAATCAATATATTAAATTGGAAGGATTTTATCCTTGTCCAATATGTAATCCTTAGGAAAGAATAAGAGGTGAAATATCTAATGGATGATAAAAATACAAATTTGGAAAATAATGGAAATGATGCTAAAGAAAATAAGTCAAAAATAGTTCCATCATACCAGAAAAAAAATGAGCCTGTAGATAAAAAAGAAAAAAAGAAACTTGATAAAAAGGCTATAAAATCTAGAATTACTATTATATCATTAATAATAGTAGTTATCCTTATTGGACTAGCTATTTTTGGAATTGTATCATTTATTAATTATAACAAATACAAACCGTATAGAGTGTATGAACAAGCTATGAAAGATTATGGTTTTGATATAGTATATGATAATAAATCTGCAGAAACAGGAGATAGTGTTACTAAATCTGAGGCTATTAAAATGGTTTTATCTTGTGTACTTAATACACAGTATATTGATGGTTATGTAACTAATTCTGATAAAGAATATGATAACGCTTTATGGGTTGAGTATGCAATAGATAAAAATATAATAACTAGCGATGAAATTACAAAGGATAATGAAAGTGAAAAAGCTTCATATATAGATGTAATTAGATATTTTGCCAATGCTAAATCAAAAATATTAGAAAAAGAATTAGATTCTAAGGAAGATATAAAAGTAAAAGATTTAGATACTTACAAACCAGATGAACAAATTGCAATAGAAGATATGGTTGCAAATGAAATAATAAAATTAAATACAAAAAAAATAAAAGGAAATTCTAAAGTATTTAAAGGTCAAATAAATGAGATAATAAATAACTTTGTAATAAAATACAACACTATAACAGTGGGAGATGAGAAGGTAAATATAAATGAAGAAAAAATACCTTCAAATAAGGATCAATATCCATATACTCTTGCAAGTGTAGACAAAAGTGTTTATGAAATAGAAGATTATAATAAAGATAATGATTCATATAAAAATGCTAAAGATTCATATAGCAAATTAAAATATATTTATCCTCAAATACAAGAATATGTAACTCGTTATTTTGACGTAATACTAAATATTGATTACAATACTATAAATAGTGATAATTTTTATGATTCTTTATATGGATTATTAATGTATGGAAGAGACCGTGAAGAAATAGACGCTTATATAAAGCATGTAAAAGATAATCAAATAAGTATAAAAGCAAATTCAATTAAAGTAAATCTACCTGCAGTATATTATGATGGTAGAACTTATAGATGTAGAACAACAATTGAATATGAAATAACAAGTTCTAATACAAATGTAGGAATATTCTTTGGAGATTTAGGAGCTGAATACGATAAAAATAACAAAAAACTTATATTAGATGTGCCTATGGGTAAGGCTATTGATAATAACAGTTTAACAATATTTAATGGATCAATAAACAACTGGATAGCAGGAAATGTTCAATTTGAAGCATAGAAGGGAGGTATATATGAAAAAAAAGATAAATAAAATAATTGGAATATTTTTAGTATTTATTGCTATGATTTTTGTTACAAATAATAATATATATGCTAAGGATTTGCAAATTCATGCTACTATTGGTATAAATGGTGAGTACCATGGAGTTGAATTTTATACATTTGCAGGAGCTTACTATGAATCAGTTGTTGAGTGGAAGAATTCACATAATGGAAATTTAGATAAGACTTTTAATGAATCCAATATGGTAAATGAGTCGAATTCATCATATTATGTAAAAGCAAGCGACGCTGAAAGTACTGGAGTAGGAAATATTATGTCATCATCATTTTTAATTCATAATAAGGCTTTTTCAAATTATAGTAATATAAATAATCCTAGCTCTTATATATATGATTCTAATGATGCTATAAATTATATTGGGTATTCAACAAATATGATTGATAAAAATATTAGTACTAAATATGTAAAAATAATTTCTGCAAATAACGATGTCAACTTTTTAGAATTTAGAAGATTAATAATTTCTCATTTGATATTTGAAAATAATGGTAATGAAATTTATGTTGGAAAAAATTTTTTATCTTCTGACACATTACAGATGATATTAAATAATGTTGATAAATATAAATATAAAGAAGATGATAGTAATTATATTTTTTATATTTCGGAACCATACTCCATTAGATCTTCTAGCGCTACAGGAGGTTATTTATATTGTGATAATAGACTACTGAATGATGAAAATAAAAAATCAAATATAGGTATTTTAACGGCGTATCAATTTTTAACTAAAACATGGTATCAGTATCCAGCTGGCTATGATTTTTATAGTTTTAATAATGATGGAAAATTTATAAAAACAGACGGTAATAGTCAAAATTATTATGAATTAAATAATAATGGAGCAAACTCTTTTTTAAATGCATACGATAATCTATTATACATTCCTAAGAGTGTTTTAGGAGCAAGGCAAGTTTATGTAAGGCACTTAGTAAAAGATAAAGATGGAAATATTAAGTCTGTAACTGGAAATGATTCAGAAGTAGAAGTAGATTCTAATGGTGGTAAAAAAGTAATTAATAATAATACTAATTCATCAAATTTAATAAGTAACAATAAAAATAACAGTAATCTATTTACTGAATATTACGAGATTCCTATAACTAGTAATCTAACCACTACTAGATTACGTAATATAATTGATGGTGGAAAAGCATATAAACAAGTTGGTGTTGAAAAGGTAAGTGCTTCAACTTTTAATCAAGCATGGAATAAAAGTGAAGATTTTGATAAAATTAAGAAAAAAAATAATACTACTCCTGAAATAACTACAAATGGAGCTATAAATAATACTAATGATGTAACATTAATAACATATATATACGAAGAGGAAGATACTACACCACCACCTCCTGATGGTGGAGTTGATACAATATATAATCTTAATGAAATTGAAGATTGCCAAATGTCATATACTCCTACAGGACAAGATTTAACACCATATTTGAAAGCATATAAAATAGATATAAATGATTTATCATATAATATAACAATTGAAAATGGAAAATTAAAATACCAATTGTCTAAATTTAGAGTTGATAAACTTATTTCAGGAAATATAGCTAATAATACTACTGATCCTGCGAGTCTTGGTTATATTTTTGGAGGAGCTAATGATAAAGAATATTTATTGCAAGGAAACAATTCATCTGAAGTCTTTAGCCTTAATAGTGACGTTTCAATTAATGAGATAGATAATTTTAAAAATAAATATAGTAATACAATGCCGACTTCAACTGATATAAGTAATTTTATGAATGATAAAAATAATATAACTTCAAAAAGTGATTTTACAACTACTAAATTTAGAGTACCTGATAATAGATATAATGGCTTAAGGATACCTAAAATATCTGCAAATTATCAGAGCTATGATGTATTAACTAATTATTCAGGAGGCATTAAAACAAAAGATACTAATAATATATCAAAAGTTTTAGTATATAATCCTATAACTGTAGGACAACCAAGTATAAAAGTAACAGATCAAATAGTTGATCATACAACTGATGTAGTTACTCAAAATTCTATTCAAAACGGAGCTAGCTTTGAATTAACATTAAATGGTACAACTAATAGTTTTTATCCTGAAATTAGTAATTCGCAATTTTTAGATCGTTATTATATAATTTTTAGTAATCCTATACAAAAAACTGCGGATACAGATAATGATTGTGTAGCAATATATGATATTAATAAATTAAATGTTAATATAAAAAACAGTGTTGGAAATGTAATTCCTGCAAATAGCGTAATTGAATTGAGTAAAGATGCTAAAACGTTTAGAGCTAAGGCTGGTTCTTCTAGTTCAGAAGAAACAAATAGTGAAACTAAAATAACTGTTATAGGTATGTCTAATAATATGCCAAATAATGAATTAAAAAATGATGTATTAAAATACTTAGTTTTAAATGAAGGAGATGATATTAGAGGAGTAATTACACAAAAAGGATATATAGGAGAAGGAAATAATACGCAAGTGTGGATAGATGGAATAAAGGAAAATATAGTAAAAAATTATTGTGGAGGAGATACTACCATTGATAAATATAATATACACAATAGTTATTATTATGATAATAAATCAATGTATGGAGATGCATATTATTTTGCTAAAGCAACAACTACAGCTACTGATATTGGTAGAATATATGATTTTAAAGTAACAGATTGTTCAGATGTAGACTACAAGAATGTATTTAGAAAAAATACTTCTGATGGTGGAATAAATGATTTAACTGGTATACAATATTTCTCAGGTATAAAAGAATTTAAAGTATATGGTAGTGAAGTAAATACTTTAGAAGATAGAAGTAAAATTTCAATTAGTGGAACAGCTTCTAGAACAATAATTCCACTTGGACCATATAAGAATACTAATACTTCATATATAAATGCTCCAAAACTTGGATATAGAATAAGCTTTGACTTAAAGACTAGTGGAGGCTATACACCTGGAAATGGTAGTATGGAAAGAAAAATATTAATAAAACCATCATATTACTATATATCAAAAGATGGATCAAAATTCTATGATAATGTAGATTTGTATTACAAAAATTCTTCTGGTAAATATGTAAAATTTGATGGTAGCAATTATACTATATACTTTAAGCCAAATGATGGATATAGATTTGCTTTTAATGATGTTACTGAAAAAAAAGATAATATGTCTGTACAACTAGAATCTCTTGAAATTGGTAACAATGGAGGATTTGTTTTAAATGATAAAATGATGACATCATCATCTAACAAATATATACAAGCATGGTATGGTGAGTTTAAATTACCAAACTCTACAATAGCTACAGGTGGAGGATCTGGTACTAGTGTATCAAAACCACTTACAGATGGATATATTGGAGTTAGATTTGATATAGAGAGTCAAGATATAGATATAAATTCTAAAACTACGAAAAAAGTATTAAGTTACAATGTGCCAAATAAAAATGCAAGTCCAATAAATACTACTCAGTGGGATTATGAAGGATTTTTAGGATTTAACAATCCAGGTAATGAAGCAAGTAATATTTCATTACAATTAGAAAAAGGTACTTGGACAATTGATAATGATAAATATAACAAAATAAAAGGTACAGTAATTCTATATGATACAGATAATAGAGCTGCTAATGATTTTGAATAATAATACTTAAAGAGGCTGTAAAAAAAGTCTAATAAAAAATTAGGTTTGTATCAAAAATATGATACAAATCTAATTTTTTGTCTTATTTTTTATAATACAAGAAATTTTTACTAATATATTTATTTTTGAGGTACAACAAAAGCAGGTATGGTATCGACCATATCTGTATTATGTAAAATAACAACTTTATGCACATTTGCTAATTCTCTCTTTTTTGTTATGATATTTGCATAAATTAAAGCCACAACAAATTAATGTA
>CANRGL010000011.1 GCA_947630145.1 uncultured Clostridia bacterium
CCAATAGCTATGCCCTCAGCCTTTCCTTTTTTGGTAGCACTTGATATTGATGAGTCATAATCTAGTCTCCATTTTTCCCTTAATTCAGTTATTCTTCTTGCATCTTCTTCACTCATAAAATCGTCTACTTTCTCTTTTGCCTCTTTTATCTTTTTATTTTCTTCCATCGCTACCTCCATCCATTTTTTGTTTTCTGTATCTATTAATGCTAACCATTGATTTAATTTATTATACATATCTGGTTTACTATTTCTAAATTTATCTAGCTCTACAAAATGTATCTCTAATCCTTCTAATGCTTTTTTATCTAAATGATTTATTTCCTTTAATTTCCAGATTGTATGTACATCTTCTATATCATTAAATATTGTAAAGTCCAAGATATTTATCATTATTACATCTTTTAAATCTTCGTACTTATCTCCTGCTTTTAACTCTCCTCGTATTAGTCCTCCTGCATATAACAGTACTCTTTTTGTATAATAACTTTGAGAATCTCTTTGCATCTCTATGTTCACTAATGCTTCTTCATTTATTTTTGCTTTTATATCTAGTACTCCTATTTTTTCATAATACTTTATTTTATTTAATGAAAACTGGTTTGCTATTTCTACTTCTTTTATGCTTTTCTTTAATATGGCCTCTAAAAAGTCTTTTAATAGATCCTCGTGTGAAAACAAAAAATTAAATATTATATCATTTTTTACGGTGTATTTTATATCTTTCACCTCCTTTATTATATCCCTTTAATTTAAAAAAATCAATACTGATATATAAATTTGGTTAAAATATATGAAAAAAA
The DNA here is from genome assembly GCA_947630145.1 of uncultured Clostridia bacterium. Lineage (GTDB taxonomy): Bacteria > Bacillota > Clostridia > TANB77 > CAG-465 > CAG-465. Next base: position 803 of record CANRGL010000011.1, read on the forward strand.
TAACAAGATAAAAAATTATATAGATTAAACAAATATTATCAGAATAAAATATTTTCAAATTAAATTAGATATATTTAAACAAAAATTTTTCTTTTTGTAAATACCTTCGACAAAACTTGTTAAATTTAGTGTAACCTCGACAAAAAATATAGTGTGATTTTTTCACACTATATTAATTATCGTTAATTATTATTATTTATCCTTTTGTTATATTTTGTAGCAATTATATATATAATAGTAGAAATTGCAAATAAAATAACTAGATAAAAAGTATTAGTACCAGTATTTGGATTTTTAGCATTAACATTATCCTCACTATGAGTATTTGATACTTCATCTTCAACTTTTTTAATTTCTAAAGCATTAATAGCACTATTTATTTTTTCCTCTATATCTTTTAAATCTTCTATTGTAAGTTTATCGTTATCCTTTAATTTTTCTGCTTGATTTATTATATCTTTAAGCTCTTTTACAGTTTCATCTGTATATTTTTCAAAATCAATACTGTTTCCTTTTGATATAAGCTCATCAAGTAGTTCATTATTTACATTTAAATTATTTAAAGCACTATTAGCTTGATTTACTGCTGATCTAACATCATCTACTGTAACATCAGTAGCATCATTTTTTTCTTTCAAATTATCAACACTATCTTTTAATACTTGCAAACTTTCTTCAGAATAATATTTAGTATCTTCATTATTTAAAAACTCTTCTAATTCTTCTAATTTTTCTGTTAAAGGATTTTTGTCAACAACTAAATCAGTTATTGCATCTTCTAATAATTTAAGTTGTTCTTTAACATCGTTAACTGTAAGATTTTCATCATTGTATTTTTCTTCAGCATCTGTTATAGTATTTTTAAATGCGTTAATTGAATCCTCAGTATATCCATTTGTGTCAAAATCTTTTGTTTCATCAATTTTACTTTTTAGGATTTCTTTATCAACTACTACGCCTTTTAGTGCATCTTCTGCTTGTTTTACTGCAGATTTTACATCTTCTACTGTAGTTGTGGCATTTTCATTTTTCTCTTTTATATCTTTAATACTATCTTCAATATGTTTCAAACTTTCTTTAGTATAATATTTAGAATCCTCATTACTTAAAAATTCTTCTAACTGTTCTAACTTATCTAATAAAGGATCTTTATCTACAATTAAATTATCTTTTGCTGATTCTAATGCCTCTAATTGGTCTTTAATAGTTTCTAAATCAAGTTCATTGTTATACTTTTTATTAGCATCTGCTATAGCATTATCAAGTGCATTAACTGAATCTTCAGTATATCCATCTTTACTTAGTGCTTCTAATTCATCAATTTTAGATTTTAATATTTCTTTATCAATTTCTATTCCACTTAAAGCTTCCTCTGCCTCTTTTACTGTAGATTTTACATCTTCTACTGTAGTATCATCACTATTATTTTTTTCTTTTAATTTGTTAATACTATCTTTTACTTTTTCTAAACTTTCTTTAGTATAATACTTAGAATCTTCACTACTTAAAAATTCTTCTAAATTTTCTAAACTATCAATTAAAGGAGTTTTATCTACAACTAAATTAGCTTTTGCATTTTCTAAAGCTTCAATTTGTTCTTTAATAATTTCTACTGTTATATTATTATCGTTATATTTTTCATTAGCTGTATTAATAGCTTCTTTAAGTAAGTCTACTGTTTCTTTGGTATATCCATCTGTATCAAAATTTTCTAATTCATCAATCTTATCTTTTAATATTTTTTTATCAATAACTAAATTTTTTTCTGCCTCTTTTAGCTTGTCTAATGCTGTAAGATATTTACATTTATATCCAGACTGGCCACTATCTGCACTCTCAAGTCTTACATCAGGATTTTGTAATATACTCTTTGCTTCTTTTAAAGCACTTGAAAAACTACTCCATGAATCTACAGTATAGTATTTTTCTTCATAATTATCACACTTATCTACAAGACTAGTTAATTCTGATTTATCATACGCATACCAATATCCACTTCTTTTGTTATTATTATTACTATCATATCCTGTAACTTTAAATGCATAAATAGATCCCATATATGCTAAATCAACAGTTTGATTATTTTCTCCATTTCCATCCCCATTACGGAATATTACCATATTGCAAGTCTTAGAATTAATATTTAGATCACTTGTAATTACGAATTTATATATATTTGTACCATTAATTTTTGTCATAGATTTACTATCATTCCAATCGTATAATCCATTTCCATTATTTTCAAATATATATATTTTAACACTATTCCAATTAGTACCTGAATTATCAAAATATATAACGTCACCTTCTTTTAGTCTAGTCATATCTACATTTGCGCAATACACACTACTAAAAGTTAAAAGTGTTATACATAATGTAATAAATAAAAAGCTTAACTTCTTAAACATTTTATATATAATCCCCCTTAAAAATAAAAGAAAATTATTAATTATTGTTTTTAACTTTTCTACCATATTTTATTGTATATGTAAATATAGCTGTTGAAACTGCAAGCATTAATGCTACTCCAAATATATAACTACCTGTATTTGGATTACTAGAATTATTATTTTCTTCCTTTTGTGTATTATCTACATTTGTTTTTTCTATCAATCCATTTATTGCATCATTTACTTTTTTCTCTATATCTTTAAATTTTTCTACTGTAATATCTCCACTATCTCTTAATTCTTCTGCCTCTTTTATTGCATCTTTTAAAGTTTTTACAGTTTCATCTGTATATTTATCAAATTCAGTAGAATTTCCTTTTTCTATTAAATCATCAAGTAATTTATCATTAAAATCTAGACTGTTTATTGCATCTTCAATTTGTTTAACTGCATCATTAACATTTTCTACTGTTGCATTATCATTGTCTATAACATTTTGTGCATTATTTAAAGCATCCTGTAAAGTTTTTACACTATCATCAGTATAATATTTTGAGTCACTGTCTAATATATCTTTTCCTTCTTGCATTTTTTCTTTTAATTTTTCTTTATCTACTTTTAATCCATTAATTGCATCATCTAATTTTTTAATTTGATCTTTTATTTCATCTACTGTAAGTTCTTCTTTAACCTTTTCTTCAGCTTCAGATATAGCTGAATTTAATGCATCAACACTATCTTTAGTATATCCTTCCTTTTCTTTTTTATTTGCTTCATCTATTTTTTCTTGTAATTTTTTATTATCAACTACAAGTGCTTTTTCTTTTTCTTTTAAATTTTCTATTGCAGGTTGATATTTACAATTCCAACCAGACTCATGATTTTCTGGATCTTCTAATTTTATTTCTTCAGTTAACAAATTTTTAGCTGAATTAAGTGAAGTTTCAAAGCCTGTCCATGAATCTGAAGTATAATATTCTTCTTCATACTGTTTACATTCTTCTACAAGATTTTGTAACTCACTCTTATCGTATACATACCAATATCCTTTTCTTTTATTACTATCATTACTATCAGTAGAGTCAACTTTATATGCATATATATTATCAACATAGCATAGATCTATTGTTTGCTTTTCACCACTATCATTAGTCTCATCATGGAAAATTACCCAATCAAGATTTTTTTCTTCTATCTTCATATCTGATGTTATTTCAAATTTCCATATATTGGTATTGCCAATACGTGTCATAGTATCACTATTATTCCACTCATTTAGTTTACCGTCAGATTTATTAAAAATATATATTTTTACTTGATTCCAATTAGTACCTGAATTGTCAAAATATATTACATCTCCGGTTTTTAATTTTCTTACATCTACATTTGCACAGTATACACTACTTAAAGTAACTATACACATACATAATGCAATAATTACAAAACTAAGCTTTTTTAACATATTTTTCCCCCTTCAAAACAAAGAAAATTTTTATTTTTAATTATTATTTTTTGCTTTTTTTCCGTATTTTATTGTATATACAAATACAGCTGTTGCAACTAAAAGCATTAATATTACTCCAAATATATAACTACCTGTATTTGGATTTTTAGTATTATTTACTGCAGATTTTTCTACTAAATTGCTTATTCCATCATTTATTTTCTTTTCTATATCTTTAAATTCTTCTACTGTAACATTTCCTCTTGTTTTTAAATCTTCTGCTTCTTTTATTGCTTCTTTTAAAGTATTACTACTTTCATCTGTATATTTATTAAAATCAGTAGAATTTTCTTTTTCTATTAAATCATCAAGTAATTTATCATTAAATTCTAAATCATTTATTGCATCTTCAACTTGCTTAATCGCATTGTTAACATCTTCTACTGTTGCTTTATCATTATCTAGAACACTTTGGACACTATTTAATGCTTCTTCTAATTTTTTTATACTATCATCAGTATAATATTTTGAGTCAGTATCTAATATATCTTTTCCCTTTTGTACTTTTTCTTTAAATATATCTTTATTAGTTTTTAAATTATTAATAGCATCATCTAATTTTTGAATTTGTTCCTTAATTTCATCTACTGTAAGTGTTCCTTCAATCTTTTTTTCAGCATCAGATATAGCAGAATTTAAAGCATCTATTGTATCTTGAGTATACCCTGTTGTATCTTTTTTCTTTACCTCATTTATTTTCTCTTGTAATGCACTATTATCAACAATAAGTTTATTTATTGCATTTTTTAAATTGGAAACAGTTGTAAGATACTCACATTCCCAACCAGGCATACCATTATTTGCATCTTTTATTCTTAATTCATTTTTAAGTCCATTTTTTGCTTCATTAAGAGATGTTTCAAAAGCTGCCCAAGATTCTTCAGTATAATATTTTTCTTCATATTTTTTGCAATCTTCTACAAGTTGTTCAAGTTCTGATTTATCATAAGCATACCAATATCCATTCTTTTTATTATCTTCAGTTCCATCTACTTTAAATGCATATATTGGATTAATATAACGTAAATCTATTGTTTGATTTTCGCCATTTCCTTTTCCATTATGAAATATTACCCAATCAAATAATTTTCCATCTACATCCATATCAGATGTTATTTCAAATTTCCATATATCAGTATCACCTATACGAGTCATGTTATCACTATTATCCCATGACTTTAGATCAGTAGATTTATCATTTTCTTTATGAAATATGTATATTTTAACATTATCCCAATGAGTTGCCGAATTATCAAAATATATTACATCGCCTGTTTCTATAACTCCAACATTTACATTTATACAATATACACTACTAAATGCAACTACCGAAATACACAAAGCAAGAAACATAAAACTTAGTTTTTTAAACATTATTTATAATCCCCTTTCAAAAAAGTACTTTTAATTATTATTCTTTACTTTTTTACCATATTTTATTGTATATACAAATACAGCTGTTGCAACTAAAAGCATTAATACTACTCCAAATATATAGCTACCAGTATTTGGATTTTTAGTATTATTTACTACTGATTTTTCTTTTTCTACTAAATTATTTATACCATCATTTACTTTCTTTTCTATATCTTTGAATTCTTCTACTGTAACATTTCCTCTTGATTTTAAACCTTCTGCTTCGTTTATTGCATCTTTTAAAGTTTTTACAGTTTCATCTGTATATTTATCAAATTCTGTAGAATTTCCTTTTTCTATTAATTCATCAAGTAATTTATCGTTAAATTCTAAATCATTTATTGCATCTTCTATTTGTTTTACAGCATCTTGTATATCTTTTACTGTTGCACTACCATTATCTAAAACATTTTTACCATTATCTAAAGCATCTTGTAATTTTTTTACACTGTCATCTGTATAATACTTAGAATCACTTTCTAACTTATCATTTCCTTCTTGTACTTTTTCTTTTAATTTATCTTTATCTGTTTTTAATCCATTAATTGCATTATCTAATTTTTGTAATTGTTCTTTTAACTGATCTACTGAAAGTTCACCTTTATATTGCTCTTTAGCTTCAGCTATGGTAGAATTTAGTGCATCAACAGTATCTTTAGTATATCCAGTTGTATCTTTACCACTAGCCTCATCTATTTTGTCTTGTAATAATTGTTTATTAACTACAAGTGCATCTTTTGCTTGTTTTAACCTTTCAATTGCAGATTGATATTCACATTTCCAACCACTTTCACCATTATCTGCATTTTCTAATTTTATTTCTGTTTTTAACACATCTTTTGCAGCATTAAGAGATTGTTCAAAAGAGTTCCAAGTAGCTTCAGTATAATATTCTTTTTCATATTCTTCACATTTATTTATTAACTCTTCTAATTCCGATTTATCATATACATACCAATAACCTGCTTTATTATTATTATCACCAGTGGAATCAGCTTTATATGCATATATATTATCAATATAGCATAAATCTATTGTTTGGTTTTCTCCACTTCCATTACCATTATGGAATATTACCCAACCAAGTGTCTTTCCCTCTAACATATCAGCTGTTACTTCAAATTTCCAGATATCTGTACCATCAATATTTGACATAGTATCACTATCATTCCATTCTTTTAATTTGTCATCTCCATCATTTTTATTAAATATATATATTTTAACACTATTCCAATGAGTAGCTGAATTATCAAAATATATAACATCTCCTGCTTTTAATTTTCTTACATCAATATTTGCACAGTATACACTACTTAAAGTAACTATGCACATACATAATGCTATAAATATAAAGCTTATTTTTTTCATAACTTTCATAATAAACCTCCACTTATTTTAAATCTTTATAATGTTATCACATAATTATTATTTGTACAATAAAAAAATATATACATTTGTCATTTTTTGTAAAATTGTAATGCATTTGTAACATTAATGAAATTATATTTATATATTATATAAGCATGACATTGTCATATTTTTACATTTTTTGCATTTTTTATTGACATTTATTTTAAAAAAATGTATACTATTATTTGTTGTATATAAAAATATGTATATAAAATATATATAAAAATATATTAAATGTTAAGGAGTGATTATATATGAAAAGAACAAAAGTAGTTTGTACAATAGGACCTGCCAGTGAAAATCCAGAAATATTAGAGGAATTAATTAAATCAGGTATGAATGTTATGAGACTTAATTTTTCTCATGGTGATTATGAAGAACATCAAGCAAAAATTAATACTTTAAAAGAATTAAACAAAAAATTAAATACAAATGTTGCATTTATGCTTGATACAAAAGGTCCAGAAATAAGAACTACAGATTTTGAAGATGATGCTAAACATACTTTTAATATTGGTGATAAAGTAACTCTTACTACAAGAGATATTAAAGGTGATAATAGCACTTTAGGTATTACATATAAAGGTTTACCAAATGATGTAGAAATTGGTGGTCATATTCTTATTGATGATGGTTTAATGGATCTTTTAATTGATAGCATTGAAGATACTGAAATTCATTGTACAGTTCTAAATAGTGCTACTATTAAAGGTAGACGTGGTGTTAACGTTCCAGGTGCAAAATTAAAACTTGAAGCTATGACACAAAAAGATAGAGCTGATTTAAAATTTGGTGTAGAAAATGATTGTGATTTTATAGCAGCTTCATTTATACGTAAAGCTCAAGATGTAATTGATATGAGAAATTACCTTGATTCTATTGGTGGAAACAGAGTTAAAATTGTTTCAAAAATAGAAAATCAAGAAGGTCTTGACAACTTTAAAGAAATATTAAAAGTTTCTGATGGTATAATGGTTGCACGTGGTGATTTAGGTGTTGAAATTCCTGAAGAATTAGTACCTGCTGCTCAAAAAATGATGATAAAAGAAACTACTGCAGCTGGAAAATTTGTAATTACTGCAACTCAAATGTTAGAATCAATGCAACACAATCCAAGAGCAACACGTGCAGAAGTTTCTGATGTTGCAAACGCTGTATATGATGGTACAAGTGCTACTATGTTATCTGGTGAATCTGCACAAGGAGATTATCCAAGAGAAGCTGTTAAAACAATGGCTAAAATAGACGAATCAATTGAAAAAGATATTTGTTATTGGAGTAGATTTAAGAAAAGAAATATAGATTATTTAGCAAATGTTGAAGAAATCACTTCTTATAGTGACGATTTCGAATTTAAAAAACAAGCTAATTTTGCCGTTTGTTGTTCAGCAATGTACGCTAATGCAGATGCAATAATTGCTGTATCTAAAGATGGTGTTACTCCTTCTCTTCTATCAAGCTTTAGACCAGCATGTCCAATATTTGCTATAACTTCTGATACAAAAACATACAAACAAATGGCAATTGAAAATAACGTTGTTGCTATATTAATAGATGATACTACTGAATATGATGAACTTCTAGAAAAAGGAATTGAGATATTAAAATCTAAAGGATTCTTAAAGAAAAACGATACTGTTGTACTAAGTGGTGGGCTTTCAAAAGAAGATAATTCTACTAAAAAATTTCTTTCTAATCAATCTACAGGTACAATAATTAAAATATAAAATATATTAAAATAGAGTAATTTATACAAAAAGAGTACTAATTACTCTATTTTAAAATAAAATTAAACATAATAGCTTGATTATTTAATACTTTTATGTTAAAATATTAAAGTAATTGTTAAACTTAATTAAAAAGGAGGCTTTTTAAAATGGCAAGATGTGAAATATGTGATAAAGATACAACTTTTTCAATGACTGTTAGTCATTCACACAGAAGAACTAGCAAAACTGTAAAAGCAAATATACAAACTGTAAGAGCTAATGTTAATGGTACACCAAAAAAAGTAAAAGTTTGTACTAGATGTTTAAAGAGCGGAAAAGTTCAAAGAGCAATATAACAAAAGTAGGAGCATTAATTTAAAATGCCCCTATTTTTATTTTTCCATTTCTTCAAGTTCTATAACAGCTTCTGCTGCTAAAATATATGTTGAAAATAATTTATTAATTATCTTTATGTTTTTAAATGATGGTTTGTTATTTATCATGTCTACCATTAAACAAAGACCTAATCCTTTATCTATAAGCTTCTTTATTTCTTTTCCTTCTTTAATTAACTTTTTAAAATCTAAAGTGTTCCTTATTTTGTTATAATTTTTTGTAGCTTGTCTATGTTTTTTTAATATAAGCTTTAAAAATTCTTTACAAGTATATACTTGATATTTGTCAATATTATAAATTTCTGCTACATACTCTAATCCATATAATTGTTGTAAAGTAAACTTATGTAATAGTCTAGTAAATTCATAAGATCTAAAATAATACATATGTCCTTTTAATTTATTAAAGGTTTTCATAGTATCTAAATATCCAAGCTTAATATTAAATTTTATTCTATCTTTGTTAAAATCAAAAACTCCACCTAAATTTTGACTTGGCTTAACTAATTTTACATATACATTTTTATCTACTAGCTTTTTATTAGCATTCTTACTTCCAAGATCTATAGCGATTATATTTTTATATCCTTTTTTTATTAACATATTTATTGGCATATTATCATAAAAAAATCCATCTAAGTATTCCTCATCTTCTATTTTCTGTGCTTTATATATAGGAAAACATGAAGATGCAAGCAAAAAATCTATAAATTCATTTTTCTTAATATCATTTTTAAAAGCTTCAAGTGCTTTTTTAGACTTTTTTGAATACGTTACAAGTCCAAAATCTACATCACTAGAATATATCTTATCAATATCTACTTCTTTTTCTAATAATTTTTTTAAAGGTTCATTATTAAGTCCTCTTTTTTTTGTATAATCCTTTACAAGTTTAAATATATTCTGTAAATGAAATATATCTTTATCCGTATTAATTTTATTAGCATCTATATCCATAATATTTGATATATCAATTTTTTTATACATATTTTCAGCTGCTACAACTCCAGAGGATAGTAACATTGCACCATTTAATGCTCCAATAGAAGTTCCAGCTATTGCTTTTATATTTATTCCTATTTCTGTCAAAGCTTTATATGCACCAATTTCATACGCACCTCTTGTTCCCCCACCAGATAGTGCTAAAGCATATTCTTTATTTTTCATATGTATTCACCTACTGTATATATTATACATCATATTTTTTTAAAATCAATATAATAAAACATCCTATCTAAAAATATTTATTACCTTTACATATTTTTAAATAGAATGTTATTATGTAATATTATTTTTTGTCTTTTCTCTTTTATATTTTAAATATTGTCTTTAGAATTAATTTCATAAATTTTCCTGGTTTATATACAACTATTTTCATATAATATATACCTCCTTAGCAAAAAAGCCATGATAATCCAAGTGCAACTAGCGCTATACCTACGACAGCAACCCAACACCACACTGGAAGTAGGATGCTTATAGCTATACCAACGCCAAATGCAAGTAAAAATAAACCAATAGTTTTTCTAAAAGCACCCCAAAACATATAAACACCTCTTTTTTGACAAATAATATAAAATATTGTAAAATATTTATTATATATTATGATTATTATTGATATATGGTGAGAATAAAATGAAAAAAACAAAAACAAAATATATAAAGATATCTAAAAAAGAAATGATGGATGTAATAAATATTTTAGAAAATGAATACAAAGATGCAAAATGTGGTCTTGATTATACCACACCGATTACTTTAGTTATCGCACTTATTCTTGCTGCACAATGTACTGACGCAAGAGTAAATATTATATGTCCAATTTTATTTAAAAAATATCCTGATGTATACAAACTTTCCAAAGCAAACATTGATGATATAGAAAAAATTGTAAAGCCTTGTGGATTTTACAAGAACAAATCAAAAAGTATTAAAGCTACTTGTGAAAAAATAGTAAACAAATTTAATGGCATTGTACCAAATAATATGGAAGATCTTGTTAGCCTACCTGGAATTGGCAGAAAATCAGCTAATATAATTTTACAAGAATGTTTCAATAAAGTAGAAGGAATTGCAGTTGATACGCATGTTACAAGAATAACAAGAAAAATTGGAATTTCAAATGGCAAAACACAAGAGCAAATTGAAACTGAACTTACAACTAAAATACCAAAATCTTACTGGAACAAAATAAATCACATATTAGTAAATCATGGTAGAAAATATTGTATTGCTAGAAAACCTAATTGTATAGAATGTCCTATCAATGCTTTATGCAAAAAGAATGATTAAGCAAAACCTAATCATTCTTTTTTTTATTCAATACCAAGAGTTTTAAAAACAATATTTACAAAAACTTTCTCATCTACAAATTTTTTATGATTTATAATATCAATAATTCCATAAATAAGTACATATGCTGTTTCTTTTGGATAATCTAGTTTTATAAAATTACTCTTTACAGCTTCATTTATTATTTTTTCTATAAGACTTGCCATTCTATCAATACTTGCATATACCATACTCATATATAGATCTTTATTTTTATTATTATTAAATTTTTCTAATGGACTTTTATTATCATTATACAATCTAACTAACATAATAATTGTTGTTTCAATTTTTTCTTTCCAATTATCATATTCATCTTTAATTCCATTAATACTATTTTCTAAATCTTTACAAAACATTTCAACATATTCATTTATTATAATTTCAAGGATTTCCTCTTTACTCCTAAAATAATAATAAAACAAACCTTGTGCCATTCCTACACTTTTTACTATATCTCTTATAGATACATTATTAACACCTTTTTCATTTATTAATTTTTTAGAAATATCTACAATCTCTTGTTTTTTCTTTAATGGTATTTTTTTATTTTCCATGATAATTACCTCAATATATATTCTATCACATATTCAGTATTATGTCAATATTGCTTGGCATAACATGCTAAGTAAGAAGCTTAAGCAATAGGTATGCAGATATAAAAAGTAGTACCCATTTTATCATCACTCTCAAAACTTATATCTCCATTAAATTCCCCTTTAATAATTGAATAAGCAAGGTAAAGTCCAAGTCCTGTACCAAAAGTACCTTTTGTAGTTAAAATATTTTTAAAAATATATGGTTTTATTTCAGGATCTAAGCCACCAGCATAATCAATAACTTTAATCAAAGCTTTATCTTTTAAAGCTTTTTCAACTATTATATCTATTTTGCCACCTTTATCTTTATATGCTTGCACTGCATTTATTACTAAATTAGTCAAAACTTGTCCTAATTTAGTAGGATCACCCTCTATACATAAGTCATCTACAATATTAACTGCAAATTCACAATTATTTTTATTTATTTCATGATAAGTTATTACTTTAATATCTTCAATTACATCTTTTATTTTAAATTTTATTTTTGTAGTTGAACCCAAATTTCTAATTTGATTTCTCATACTATTTACAATATTAATTATTTTAGTCGCACAATTATCCATCCTTTTTAATATTTCAGTTTCCTCTTTACTTATATTTTTACTTTTATTTAACATACTAATACCAGTCTTTATAGCAGATATTGGCGTGTTTATATCATGTGCTACTCCCCCTGCAAGTTCACCAATTGAAACTAATTGTCCCTGTTTTACTATTATATCTTGTTTTTCTTGTATTTCCTTAATATCCTTTTTATGCTGTGTTATATCTTTAAACAAAAGTAAAGTTCCAATATATTGATTTGTATCTTTTTTAGCTTTTATAGGGTGAATATCAATTTCAAAATATTTTTCTTCTCCATCACAATTTAAATTATATTCTACATTTACAATTTCATCATTTTTTCTTGTTTTATTAATAAGTTCCTTAAATTTTGAAACATCTACAAGTTTCTTAGAATCCAAAAACTTAAATAAATTCGTATTCTTATTTAAATCTATAATACTTTTAAAAGTTTTCTTAAAAGTAAAATTTGCATCTGCAATAGTACCATCATCAGATATTACTATAAAAGAATCAGACATTGTATCTGTTACTGTCTCTAATGCCACAGGAGTAATATTTAATGCTTTATATTTTACTATAGCAAGTACATATAGTATAAGTGTAATACAAAATAACGTTGGAGTTATATATATAGAAATATTAATTATTTTAGCAGTTCCAAGCATATTTACTACTAGTGGAATTAAGCTTCCAATAATTATAAGGGCAGTCTGTATAGTAAAAAAGCCAGATTTTTTTATAGATATTTTTATCATTCTTATCATAAATATAAATGCAAGCGTGTATGAGTATATAGTATTAATATAAAAAGCAATTCCATATTCTGTGTCTGAAAAATTTATAGAATACACTTTATAAAAAAGACTGTGTAAATCATTAGTCCATAAAATTATAATTGATATTAATGGAATAATGTATAATAAAATCCAGCTTTTTTTAAATTTAATGTTATTATCATTATAAAAAAATGACAATATAATTAGTGTTGGAAATAAAAAACATATTCCTACGTATGTAAAATAATCAAAATATATTGGTTTTATATTAAAATTAAAATAAATCGATATTTTTTGTAAAAATAATCCTAAACACCATATAATTAAAAATAAAAATAATGTAGACATTACCTTTGCTAACTTATTAATTTTTAATTTTATATTTATAGCTATAACTAAGATTATAGAAACAATTATAGCAAAAGCTAATAAAATTTCTTCCAATTTTTTCCTCCTAAAATTTATTTATATATTCAATATAACTTTGAATATATTTTTCTGTTATAACTGGCCACTTAAAGCCAATCTTTTTTAAATACTCTAAAGTATAATCACCTTTTATTTGTACATTTGTATTATATTCCAAATTATAATTTTTATCAAGATCATTTACTATTCCATTTAATATATCTTTTTTATCTGAATTTAATATTTTTTTTATTTTATTAGAAAAATCATTATCACTTAAAATTTTTATTTCTATTCCAATTTTATTTAAAATTTTTATAAAATCATAAATTCCTATATGATTGTTATTATATATATGAAAAACATTATGATAGATATTAAAATACTCTATTAATTTTATTATTGCTTTGGCAGCATAATCAACTGGAGTAAATTCTAAGTAAATATCTATGTTATTTTTAGGAAAAGCTTTTAAATTTAAAAGTGTTTTTATTCTGTTAAAGAAAGCATTTTCTTTTTCATTAAATTGAAATTTTAAATCTGTATATCTATTAGTTAAATTTCCAATTCTCATAATATTTGCTTGCAATCCCTTTTTCATATAATCTAAAACAATCTGCTCTGATTTAAACTTAGTATATACATATACATTATCTAAATTTTGATTTTGAAAAAAACATGTTTCATCAAAATTTATTTTTTCTTTATATTCATTACTTTTGTTATAATTTGCCGTTTCAAAAGCATTACCCGATACACTAATAGTTGATATATGTATCAGTTTTACATTATTTTCAAAACATATATTTGCTATATTTTCTGTTCCAACTACATTAATAGTTTTGAAATATTCAACATCTCCATAATGCTTAACACAAGCTGCAGAATGAATAGCAAACTCTACGTCTTTAATTACATTAGACATTTTTTTATTAAATTCTTCCATATTAGTTATATCAGTATCTATTGGAATAATTCTCTTACCTATTTGTTCATCGTACTTATTACCAAAATAAAAATTTAATCTTTTTTTAAGTCTAGATATGTAGTTAGTATTATCTTTAGATCTTACAATACAATATATTTTTCCTTGTGTATTTTTCATATATTCATCTAAAATATGTGCCCCTAAAAATCCTGTTGTACCAGTAAGTAATACATTCCCTACTCTAATCTTTGAAGGTGTATAATCATAATTAGAATTGGTTGATAAAATATCTTCATAATTATAATTATTATTTTTAGAATCAACAAACAGTTTATCTTTATTTTTTAAATTCTTGTCTAATATTGTTTTTTCTAAATCTATAATTGTAGGGTATTTAAACAAATCTTTATATTCAACATGTATTCCAATACTTAAAAGTTCTACTTGAACTTTTATAGCATCTAACGAATCTATTCCAAGTTCAAAAAACGGATCGTTTACACCAAACTTTCTATCTTTAATAACTTTTTTAAAAACATTATATATTTCTTGTTGTAGTTTAGTCATAGGTTTTACATGTTCTGTTTTATTTTCTAATTTTATATTTAAACAATTTATTTTCTTTCTATCTATTTTTCCATTTAAAGTCATAGGAAATTCTTCTAGATAATAATACTCTTTTGGTATCATGTATAAAGGTAATTTATTATATAAAAAAGTTATTAGTTCATTATTATCTATTTTTTTATCTTTATTTTTTGTACTATAAAAGCATATTAATTTGTTATTTTTTACTGAAACTATATTATTATTTATGTTGTCATACTCATTTATACACTTTTCAATTTCTTGCAATTCAACTCTTTGCCCATTTATTTTTACTTGTAAATCTAATCTTTCTAAAATATGCAAATTACCATTAAAATCTATATTACAAAAATCACCTGTAAGATAAGTTTTTTTATCTAAAAATTTATTATATACAAAACTTTTATTTGTATTTTCTATATTGTTATAATATCCAGAAGATAGACTATCACCTGAAATTGCAAGTTGTCCTGGTATATTAATTGGCATTAATCTATTTTTTTTATCTAAAATATAAATAAAATTATTTGCTATAGGTCTACCAGCTGATACTTTAGAGTCGTCTAACTTATTTATAGTTGACCAAATTGTAGTTTCTGTAGGTCCATATGCATCAAATATATCAGCTTTTGTTTGTTTTTTTAAATCTTGTATAAATTTACTTGATATATTCTCTCCACCTAATATTATTTTTTCCATCTGAGTTATAAAAAAGTTATTATTTTGCTCTAATAATAATTTTAATTTTGTAGGTGTAGTTTGAATAGTATTAACTTTATTATTTATACACAACAAATTTAGTTCATTTCCATTTAAACACTGTATTTCATTTGCTAGTACTAAAGTTGCACCATTTGTTAAACTTACCCATATATCAAGTCCAAAAATGTCAAATGAAATCGTAGTAATTGATACTACTCTAGAAGATGTATTAATACATATTTTTTCATTTATTCCTAAGACAAAATTTTGTAAATTTTTATTTGATATAACAACACCTTTAGGATTTCCAGTAGATCCTGATGTATATATTATATATGCATTTTTATCTTCATTATTTATATTAACAATATTATCTTTTGAATATTTATTTACTATTTGTAAAAATTTTTTTCTTCTTAAAATTATTGTATTTTCATAATTTAACATTTTTTCACACAATACAAATTTAGGCAAACAATCATTTAATATATAATTAATTCTTTCCTCAGGATATGTTATATCAATTGGAATATATGTAGCTTTACATTTTAAAATTGCAAGTAGTGATACAATTAATTTATCAGTTCTTCTCATAAGTATAGCTATTTTATCATTAGGTTTTATTCCTTTAGTTATAAAATAATTTGCTAAACTATTTGCCATTTCATTTAATTTTTTATATGTGATTTTTTTATTTTCAAAAACAAGTGCAACATTATTAGGAGTTTTATCTACTTGCTTTTCAAATAATTTAATTACAGATTCTATATTTGAATAATCTTTTTTTGTATCATTAAATTCATTTAATATTTTTTCTTCTTCTTTTTTAGACATTATATCTATATTTTCTATATTTGTGTTTTTATCAAAAATTGCATTATTAATTATTGCCATAATTCTTGTATGTAAATACTTAATTTCTATATCTTCAAATAAACCATTTAAATAATCGTAATTAATTTCTAGAATGCCTGTATTATCCATATCTAAAATATGAATTTGCAAATCATCAGTTTGATAATTATTTTCATACCATTTTGTATCGTATTTGTCCTTTTCTTCAAATTCTACCTTAGCATTTTGATAAGAAAGTGTAATACTATATAAATTTTCCGTATTATTATTTATATTACGTATTTTTTTTAATATATCAACATATGGATATTTCTGATATCTAAATATATTCATTGTATTTCTAGATATTTGATGGGCAAGGTCTAAAAAAGTTATATTTTCGGTAATATTTATTCTTAAAGGTAAAGTAGAAACAAACATCCCTAACATTTGCTTTTCTTTAAAATTAGAGCGGTTTAAAGAAGGTGTTCCAATAATAAAATCATTTTTATCTTTAATTCTATATATATATATTGATAATGCAGTAATAAACATAACGTAAGGTGATATTTTATTTTCTTTGCAAAAGTTTAAAAGTTTATCATTTATATCTTTATCTAATTTAACATTGTATCTACTAGATATATTATTTATTTTTTTATTGGTATCTTTTATACTTACTTTTTTATCAAAACTATCTAAATATTCAGTCCAAAATTTTTCATCTTTTTTAAATTTTTCACTATTTTTATATTCTAATGTTGAAGTTATATAATCTATATAACTTGGTATATTTTCATTAGCAATTGGCTCATTTTTTTCTAAAGAGGTATAATATTTTACAAATTGCTCTATAATTTTTGAATAACTCCAAGCATCTGAAATTATATGGTGCATTTTTAACAAAATTGCTCCCTTATCCTTTGAATATTTCAATATTTTAAACTCATATAATCTCTTACTAGTTATATTTATATTTTGATTCTTAAAATTATTAATATATTTTTCAACATCTTCTTTAGTAAATTTAGACATATCAACTTCATCAACACTTTCATATTTATATTCTCTTATTTGTTGATATGTATTTAAATTATGTATAATATTTATTCTCATTGCATCATTATTTTTTATTATATTATTTATTGCTTCATTGCAAAATTTAGTATTAAAACCTTTATTTATATTAATAATTCCTGTGATTAAATTTACTTTACTATCTTTATATACTTCATCTACAAGTAAAATATTTTTTTGTGGAAAAGTTAATTCATATTTATTTTCCATATAACTTACCTCTATTCTACATTTTAATATTCATATATTGATATATTGATATTTAGAGTATATCAAACAAATAAACTTTATTCAATAAATTTTATTTTTTTTATATAAAATACTTATTTTCTAATATAACGACACAATATTTTTTTACAAAAAACTATTGACAAAAAAAAAACAATATGTTATCATATTTAGTATTGCGGGTATGGTGAAACTGGCAGACACGCGAGTCTTAGAAGCTCGTGCCGAGAGGCGTGAAGGTTCAAGTCCTTTTACCCGCACCATTTTTGTTTTGAGATAGTACAAGCTTTCCTGCGTTTCAGGACAAGTGTTGACAATAAAAAAAAATTCAAGTGCGTGAGTCTTTTTTAGAATTTTCAAAGAGACTCACGCACTAAATTTTTGATAAATAGAAATCAAGTTGCTATACTTTTTGATTTATATATTTAGTAATCTATATATTTAATAATTAGTTTCCTTTATAACTATTTAATTCTTTCCGAGATGGAATCAAAGAAAAAGTCCACTTTACACCACTATTAAATTCTATATAAACATTATCTTTGTAAATATTATATTTAACTACAATTCCATCTGCTATATACATATTCAATGTGTCTTTCAGTTCATTAATTTCGTTTTTTATTTTTTCTTCGTCCATGCTATCGTTTTGATATTTAGACGTTATCGTAGTAATTTTATTTTCTACCATTTCTTCTCTTTCTAATTCTTCATTATTAGGTGCGTTTCCAAAATTAACAGTTACTATATTACTTTTTTCATTTTCCAATATACAATAATATAATTTAGAGCACTTAACATCGCTTTTAAGCTCAACATTTCCAATATATCGTTTTTGTTCTTCATCATATATTAAATCACATATTTTTTTATCATTTTCATAAAGTGGTACACTTTTATTAGTAATCTCTTCATCATATACATATAATTCAAATTTTGCATTTTTAACTGTGTTAACTATAGCTCCATAAGCATCTGAAAATAGCATCATTTTATCCGAAACACTGTATTCATATGATGGAGGTGCATAGCTTAAATGCATATTAATTGATATATTATAATTATCATAATTCACAGCATGTTCAACATAAATTTCTCTATTAGTAGTCCAAATTGAAACTTCTGTATCATCAGCTTTTGCTGGAATCATAGACACACAAAAAGCAGAACATATCATACAAATACAAAGGATACTAGAAATTATCTGTATACTCTTTTTTCTATGCTTATACGCAATAATAAATATAACTATTGAAACAATAAATATTACAAATATTATTAACAGCAAAATTAAATTACCACTATTAATAATCGCTTTACTGCTTGTATTATCATTTGAAGTAATACTTTTTAAATTTGAGGGGGTTGATTTAGTCGAATCAGTAACTGATTTTGTTGATTCTGTTTGTTCAGTATTAAGCTCAGTTGTATTTTTAATTGCAACTAAATTTAATGACAAACTTTCACCAGATTTAAGATGATCTGTTTTTACAATCTTTT
This sequence comes from uncultured Clostridia bacterium, assembly GCA_947630145.1. Classification (GTDB taxonomy): domain Bacteria; phylum Bacillota; class Clostridia; order TANB77; family CAG-465; genus CAG-465. The sequence continues at coordinate 20,168 of CANRGL010000011.1, forward strand.
CTTGCTCATTTTTAAGTTTAATTCCATCAGGTAATAAAGCTTCTACTGATACATTATCAATATCAAAATTATTTGTATTTTTTACTGCCATTGTTAGCTTTATTTCTTCTTCAGAATTATAATTTTCTTTGTCTGATGTTATAGTTGCAACTAAGCCATCCTGTGTTTTTTCAGTTGCAAAAGCCGTTGTTCCAATACTAAAAAGCATTACTATAAGTATTATAGCAAAAGCACCTATTTTCCCTGTTTTCTTCATAATTTGTTCCTCCGTTTTTAGATTATTAAATCATTATCTATGCATATTAAACACATATATATTAAAATTTGGCAGATAATATTAAAAACAGTAAAGCTGTAATTTACTTTTATTACATCAAAAATTTTACAAAGTATATAAATTTACAAATTTATACGGCAATACCATTGAAATATAGCTCATTGCATGATAAATCTATATTATCATTCCAGCTGACACCATATCCGCCTGTATCAACCTTTACTTGCTCAAACAGTCCTGTTATCATCATTAGAGCTTTAAATTGTTCCCACTTATTAAAAAGCGGCTTTACATTATACTTCTTTTTTTCGCCTGTGACAAAGCTTACAAGTAAACAATAATCAGGAAGAGCCTTAACTTCATTAATTTTATAAAACATATTATACCTCCTTAAATTATACTAATGGCGGCAACTGCATAAACTCTTGCGTATTCCAAATTTTAAGTAAGTCCTCTCTGTTTTTATCAGCCCATTCTTTAACAAGAGATAAGGCTTTCGGCGGTAAATCACCTTCTATCATTTCCAGAGTCATAATATCAATTGCTCCTGTATATTCACCATATACTACATGAAAATGTGGAGGATTATGCTCAGCTTGTTGGAAATACATTTTTATTATTAGCCCATAAACCTCGCGATTATTGGCATTTTAATTTCTCCCTTTCTTTTTAAATTATACCTCAAAATTAATAGAAAATCAATGAATTTTGGTTGTATTTTGCGATATGTGTTTCTATGAGTATTATCTTACTTTTAAAACCTCCACCATATTTTTACATTCTCACTTGTGACGTCTATTCTTTTTATCAACGCCCAAGCTGTCTCTTGCTTATCCTCAAGGCTTAGCTCCTCCCACCTTGATATGCAATCGCTTACCTTTAGTACATCAATTCTTGTTTGTTTATTCTTTTCATTTAAAAATGATAAAATAAAAGTAACCAAAAAAGGGAAAATAAAAACTACCAATATTGTTTGCTTTTATTTTATCATTTTTATAAAGTCAGGATAATGACCATCGCGCTTAAAACCACTATTATGTCTAAATTCATGCTCTGATTTTATATCGGTAGCATTAAATTTTTTCATAAAATATATTGCTGTATCCACAACTGCTATATCATGAATAACCCTTGCAATTTTTATATCTGTTGTCACAAAATCAAGGTTAAAACCCTGTTTTGCTTTATTTGTTGCAAAATATAAAGCAGGCACACCATAGAGCTTATATGCCCCTTTGATGTATCCTGCTTCTTTTAATCTTCTGTCAACTGTCTCTCTGACTTGGAAAATGTTATTGAGCTTTAGAGCGTAAAATATTAATTTGTTTTATTTTCTAAAGCTATTTTTACTAATACACTAGCTGGTGTATAGGAATTTTCAGCAAGTGCTCTTTTTACCTCATCTTCAGGAAACTCAGTATAAATATTTGTTAGTATATCAGGGTTGCTACACATACGTGCTGCAAAAACTACATGATCTGTACTTAAAACACCAAGATTTTCATCACGTGCTATTTTTATACGTACATCTCGTGGTGTATACGGGTTTTGCAATAAATAAGATATAACCTCCTTATCCCCTTTATTATGATCGTGTAATATCCTTAAGATTTCAGAATCCTTTATATTAGGTATTACAGAATTTGGTAAATTTGCCATGGTTTTTATCTCCTTTTAATTAATCAGATTTTTTTATGTATTTTAATTATAATACATAAAAATTATTTTTCATTTATATTATATCATTTTTAAATGATTATGTCAAATTCAAATCTAATATATGCTCTTTTATTGCTGTATTGCTTTCGAAAAAACATAAATATATACTATGTAAAATAATATATATTAGGTGATAATATGGATAAAATATATTTAAAAGAAATTATTCTATCATATAATGATATCTGCAATTTATTGAATGATTTTTGTAATAATGAAAAATATGAAAACAGATTAAAAAAGGAAATTACTACTAGCTATACCAATTTTAGTTATCCATTAAACTCTTACTTAATAGGAAATGGAAAAAAACATGTAATAATTTTTTCAAATACTCATGGATGTGAAATTATAACTCCACTTTTTGTTTTAGAATTTATTTTAACATTAATTTTAAATGACGATATATATTATTATATAGATAAAAAATATACTTTTCATTTTATACCACTTTTAAATCCAGAAGGATATATAATTTCATCATCGCAAGTATGTTATAACCTAAAAAAATTAGATAAGAATTCAATACAAGAAGTTTCTAGAATGTATTTAGATGCATATAATTTAGATGATAAAATTGCAGAAAAATATATAAAAAAAGAAAAGTTATATAAAAATATACTTAGAACATCTTGTAATTTGATAGAAAACAAAAATATGATATTTAGTATAAACCAAATATTAAAAAACTGTGATTTAAATAGTAATATTCTACCAGTATGGTCTGCTAATGGACTAGGTATTGATCCTAATTCTAATTCAATACATAGATTTTGTGAAATACTTACTTTAAGAAAAAAATGGAAATATTCAAAACTTAGATATAATGATATTCCTGTAACATTTCCAAGTCCAATGTCATATCCAGGAAAAAAGCCCTTAGATCCTTTATGCCCTGAAAATATATTTTTATACAAATACATTACTAATCTATATTTTAATCTACCCAAACGTAATGAAAAGTTAATTGCAATTTTTTCATATCATTCCACTGGTGGCGAAATATACGGTTATCCTGATGTGTGTATTAGTACTAAAAACAACATTTTAATTCACAATAAAGCTATGGATATATATTCAAAAATAACAGGATATACACCTATTGATGAAGATTTAAAATATGGAGTAATGGATTTTTATAGAGCTTACCTTAATGATACTGTTTCTCTTACTATTGAACTTTCAAAATTAAATGGAAATCCTATAGGTCCACTTTCAAATTTAGATAATTTATTTAAAGAATTTATAAATAACAAAATAGCAATACTTAAAGTAATTGAATTAATATAATATGCAAATATATTAATTTGACAAACTTTTGTTTGTTTGGTATAATATATTTTATATTATGAAAAGAGGTTATTATATATGGATTTAACTTTAATTTTACTTTGTATAATTATTCTTTTAATTATCTTAGTTATTGTATTGCTTATTACTAGTAAAAAAAATAAAAATAATTCTAAAGAATTTAAAGAACTTAGAATGGAACTTTCCTCTATGCTTATGCAAACGCGTGAGGAATTAAATAAAAATATAGGTGCAAGAATTTTAGAAAGTTCAAACATACAACAAACAACTCTTGCTAATCTTACAAATATAAACGAAACAAAACTTGACAATATTCGTAAAGCAGTTGAAGATAATCTATCAAAAATTCAAAAGGATAATAACGATAAATTAGAAAAAATGCGTATTACAGTTGATGAAAAACTTCAAGGTACTTTAGAAAAAAGGCTTGGAGAATCTTTTAAACTTGTTAATGATAGATTGGAATCTGTATATAAAGGTCTAGGTGAAATGCAAAGTTTAGCACAAGGTGTTGGAGATTTAAAAAAAGTATTTACTAACGTAAAATCAAGAGGTTATTGGGGAGAAATACAACTTAATACAATTTTGGAACAATTTTTAACTTCTGATCAATATGCTAAAAATGTAAAAACAAAACCTAATTCTAATGATTTAGTTGAATTTGCCATAAAACTTCCAGGTAAAAACGATAATGAATTTGTATGGCTACCAGTAGATTCAAAATTTCCAATAGAAGATTACTCAAGACTTGTTGATGCTGAAGATTCAGGCGATGTTTTACTTATTAATGAATATAGAAAAAAACTAGAAAACTCTGTAAAACTATTTGCAAAAGATATTTATGATAAATATATTGAATCACCTTTTACTACAGATTTTGGTATAATGTTTCTCCCAACAGAAAGTTTATATTGTGAAGTATTAAGAAATACAGGATTATGCGAACTTATAGCTCAAAAATACAGAATTACTATAGCAGGTCCTACTACTTTTGTTGCTTTACTTAATAGTTTACAAATGGGCTTTAGATCTCTTGCAATAGAAAAAAGAACAAGTGAAGTATGGCAACTTTTAGGCATTGTTAGAAGTGAATTTACTAAATTTGGCGATTTACTTGATAAAACTAATAAAAAATTAATTGAAATATCATCTACTATGGAACTTGCTTCTAAAAAATCAAGAACTATTGAAAGAAAGCTAAAAAAAGTAGAAGCATTACCTATACCAAATGAAGATGAATTTTATGATAACGAAACTAATACTATTCTAAAATTAGATAATTAATATATAATAATACTAGATATGAAAGTATCTAGTATTATTTATGTACACTAAAACTTTACATTAATAAAAATTTGTGTTAGAATAAATATACTAATTAGCTTTCACTTATTTATTTAAGGAGGAGATTGTAATGTCGAACTTAAAAGCTATTATACTTGCAGCTGGAAAAGGTACAAGAATGAAATCAGAACTTCCAAAAGTTCTTCATAAAATATATGATAGATGTGCCATAGACTATGTCTGTGATGCATGTGAAGGTGCAGGTATAGATAATATAAACATTATTGTTGGACATAAAGCAGAACAAATTGTAGAGCATGTAAAAAAAAGAAATGAAAATATTAAATTTTGTTATCAGGAACAACAACTTGGTACAGGTCATGCTGTAATGCAAGCCAAAAATAATATTAATGATGATGATATTGTTCTTGTAATAAACGGTGATCAACCACTTATTTCTTCAAAAACAATAAAATCTATGATATCATTTTGTAAGCAAGGAAATTACGGTGGTGTAGTATTATCAGGAATAGTTGATTTTCCTGGATCACTTGGCCGTGTTATTAGAGATGATAATGGTAATTTAAATAGAATTGTTGAAAAAAAAGATTGTAATGAAGATGAAGAAAAAATAAAAGAAGTAAATATTGGTGTATATTGTTTTAAAGGTAAATTACTTAAAGAATCATTTGATAAACTTGATGATAATAATGCACAAAATGAGTATTATATAACAGATATACCTATGCATATAAAAAATGCAGGATACAGCTTTGGTGTTTGCGCTATAGCTGATATGTCAGAATTTCAAGGAATTAATTCTCGTGAAGAATTATCTCTTGCTACTTGTACTCTTCTTAATAAAACAAGAAAATTACATATGGCAAATGGAGTTACGCTAATTGATCCTGCTAATACATATATTAGTATTGATGCAAAAATTGGTAGAGATACTATAATATATCCTGGTACAAATATTCAAGGAGAAACTGAAATTGGACAAAATTGTATTATTGGTCCAAATTCTCATATTATATCTTCTAAAATTGGTAATAATGTTACTATTGAGACTAGTAAAGTAACTGAAAGTACTATTGGTGATTACTGTAAAATTGGTCCTTTTGCTCATATTAGACCTAATTGTAATATTTCAAAAAAATGTAAAGTTGGAAGTTTTGCAGAAACTAAGAATATAACTCTTGGTGAAAATTCAAAAGTACCACATTTAATATATGCTGGAGATTCTGATATTGGCAAAAATGTAGAAATTGCATGTGGTGTTATTACAGCTAATATGAATATTAATTGGGAAAAAAATAAAACTGTTATAGAAGATGGAGCTTTTATAGGTTGTAACTCTACCCTACTTGCACCAGTAAAAATTGGTAAAGATGCCATTGTTGGAGCTGGTTCTGTTATAACTGAAGATGTTCCTCAAAATGCTTTAGGTATTGCAAGGCAAAAACAAGTCGTAAAAGAAAATTATAAGAAAAATTAAGTGCTATAAAAAATAGCACTTTTTGTTTTTTTTTATATTATTACTTGTTTTTTTTTATATTTTGATATACAATATTATATGAAGTTTTATGTATATTTTTTAACGGAGGATAAAAATGATAAATTATTTAGATAAATTAAAAGAAAAATGTAATATTCCTGATGATTTTATGACTATTATTAATTCTTTGTTTGATAGATTAGTAGATTTTGGATATGTCAATAATAAACAAGTAAGAAAACTTACAAAAAAATTATACGATAATGTTGATACATTAATACTTGGAAAATCTATTGGACTTGACTATAAATCTGGATATTATGATGCTGTAAAAAAAGAATTATATATAAAAGATATGCATAATATAGAGTCTTGTTATCTTCGTATAATGTATGTAATAACTACAAATGAAATAAATGAAAATGATTATTGTGTTGGATATTCTACTGCTACCCTTTCTAAGGCCGATTATAAAATAATTCATAAAAATTTTGGTATAAATAGAGCTGTTGTATCAAATCTTGTTTGTAGATTACTATACACTATTCCTGAAACTTTAAGTATAGTGCCTACTTATAGAACTTTTAATAGTGATTTTCTAGGCAATGAAATTAAAAGTGATAATGATATTTATTTCTTAGAAGGAAAAATTTTAAGCCAACTATGTTATATCTTAAACTTAAGTGAAGAAGAATTGTACAATAATCTATTTACTTCTAATCCAAACAAATTTATTAAAAAATTCTTCTCAAGAACTAAAGTAATTAACATTGACAAATTATTAACTAACTTTGATAAAATAAGTAGATTATATTCTAACTATAATAAATTATGCTTTTTAAATAACAAACTAAATAATAATTATATAGATATTAGAAAAAATATTTTAAATAATAATGTGGAAAATTTAAAGAAACAAGAAAAAAATATAAAACTTGCAATAGAAACAGCTTTAATCAAACTATATCCTGAAGAAGAACAAGATAATGAAGAAATAGCTATTGAAAATAGCCTTTCTGAGAAAATAAATGACTTAGAAGAACAAATTGTAAAATTAGTATCTAATTTACAAAAAGATTTAGTTGATATTTTAATCAATGATGAATCTAAATATTCAACTATTATTTATGCTATAAAATTAAAAAAATTAGATAATATTTTACTTGTTCCTAATAAAAAATTAAAGACTACTTTATTTGAAACTATTGTTCATAAATTACTTACAAATGGTGAAAATACTGCTTCAAATTTAATTGAAAAAATAAAATATAGTATAGTAAATGAAATAATCTCAAGCGACAAATACATAAAAGTATATAGGAATATGTATTTTAAAAAATTAGAAGGACTTAAAATAGATAATAAAACTACTCTTGTAGCATTAAATATTGATAATGAGTTTATGCAATTAGTAGAAGTATCTTCCCTTAATAAAGTAATGAAAAACTTAGAAAATAATACAAAGAAAATTCAATTAGAAAATTTAGGTTATCTTCTAAATAACCCTTCTGCTGTTTCTAATACTGCTTTTATTGAACAAATTATAACTACTATTAGAAGTTCATCAGTAAGATTTAACAATACTAAAATTGAAAATATGTATATAACTCTATACAATGATTTTAGATTGGTTGTAATAAGAGAAAAAGAAAACTTTAGTGTTTTAAAAATTATTAATAAAGATGGTGTATATTCTGCAAAGCCAATAAAGCTTTCTGAGAATTTTTCAATATTTAATCTTTCAAATAATTCTTCTAATTTACCTACAGTATATTCAAAAAAGAAATCTCCAATTGAGAAAGTACTTGCTATGTTTGGAATAATATAACACACACTCATACAAAGTGTGTGTTTATTTATTATTTATTATCTATTATTTTTATTAAATATGTTTTATATTATTTATAACCATACTAATTATACATGCTAATATTATTATATACCAATATTTAGTAAATATATTATTAGCAGTTTGTATAAATTTATCTGTATTTTTTATTATATCATATATAACTACAAAAATAGATATACAGCCTAATACTACTAGTGGTATTGATAAAATATTGTATTTAAAAGCTTCATAAAAATTGAATTTTAATATAGAATCTATCGCTCTAGTCATACCACAACTAGGACAAGAAATACCAAGTATGCTTTTAAACATACATGGTATTTCTAATTTAAATGCAAATAATAATAAATATAGAACTAAAATTATAAATATTATACATATATTTATAATTCTTTTTTTGTTATTCTTTAAGATCATTTCCATATGCATCTTTAGAAGTATCTCCTGCTAAGATTAATATTCCTTCAATTAATCCCCAAATTGCAGAAATTGGTGATAATATACCGCAACTAAGTACAGTTATTAAAAGTTGTGCAACAGCTTTACCTGTATAACCTAAATAAAAGTTATGAACACCAAAAGAACCTAAAAATATTCCAAATAAACCTGCAGCTATTTTTGATTTACTACTAACTTGAGTATTATTGACTTGAGTGTTATTAAAATTAGTTTGAGCAGTTTGTTGAGTATTGTTTTGTTGAGTGTTATTACCTTCTATATTTTGAGTATTAACAATATTTTCTTCTTTAACTGGTTCTTCTACTACTTTTGTTTGATTTTGAGCACATTCTTCACATACTTCTTTTCCATCTTCTATTTCTTTTCCGCAATATTTACAAAACATATAATTTCCCCCTTAAACTAAACTCTATGATATGAATTATATCATATATTACTAATATTTACAAGAAAAATCAAAAATTTATTCCTATTTTATAGTAATTTATTAACTATACTTACAGCAACACCATCTCCTACATTTAAAATAGTAGATTTTAATCTCTTATCCTCTGTGATTATATGTATATACTCTCTTAATCTATTTACAGCTGTTCTATGCTTATGTTCATTATAATCAGATAAAACTCTTCCTTTAAATAAAATATTATCTGCAATTATAATTCCCCCATCTTTTACCAGTCTTATAGCATTTTCCAAAAAAATTAAATATTGTCCTTTAGCAGCATCAATAAAGACTATATCATATTTCCCATCTTCTTTTAATGTTTGTAAGTATTCCGTTGCATCTTCATGTACAACTTCTATATTTTCTTTACAACCCATCTTTTCTATATTTTCTATAGCTTTATTATACATTTCTTCTTTTATTTCGATAGTCTTTATATTTACGTTATAATTTAATGTTTTTGCAAAATTAATAGCAGAATATCCCACAGCTGTTCCTATTTCAAGAATGTTTTTAGGATTAGCTATTGTTAGTATTAAATTTATAAGTTTTAAAGATTCATCTTGCAAGATAGGCACATGTGAACTTATTGCCTCTTCTTTTATTTCTTGTAGTAATACCTCTTTATCCATTTTTCCCCCACTAAATTAATTAGAAATTTCTTTCAATAAATTTTTAATTTCTTTTTTATTATATATAACATCATAAAGTAAGTTAATTGAATTTACATTTACTTCTTTTTGTTTTAAAATATTATAAATAGAATCCAAAGTATATAGTCCTTCTATTGTTTTTACTTGCATATTATCAAGTGCAGTATATAAATCCATACCTTGTCCAATAAGTTTTCCAAAAGAATAATTTCTACTTTTTGAACTCATACAAGTAAGTAAAAAGTCACCAATTCCAGCATATGAGTATATAGTAGATTCTTTTCCACCTAATATTCCCATTATTAATCTATAATCATTAATCAAAATTGTAAGTATTGCAGCTTTTGTAGACTCACTTAGTTTCATACCTTCTGTCATTCCACATAATATTGCAAATATATTCTTTATAGCAGAACTTATCTCTACTCCAACTATATCGCTAGTAACAGTTATACATATATTATTTTCATTAAACAAACTTTTTACTTTTTCACTTAATTCATAGTTTTCAGATGCAACTACCATACCAATATTATTATTGTTTGCTAAATCTATTGCAAAAGAAGGACCCATGAATGCACATATATTACTAAACTCAAAGTCTAAATTTTCTTTTATTATATCTGTAACAAACATATTAGTCTCTTTTTCTATACCTTTAGAAACACTACAAATAATTTGATTTTCTTTTATATATGGCTTTAGTAAATTAATCACTTCTCGTATAGCACTTACAGGTACTGCAATAAAAATTACATCTGCATCTTTTATACTATTTTGTATATTTGTAGTAAGTTTTACTTCTTTATTTATTTTTACATCTGGTAAAACCATACTATTTTCTCTTTTTAATTCTACACATTTTAACTCATCTTCAAAGTTTGTCCACATCGAAATTTTAATTTCTTTTTTTAATATTTTAGTTAGTGCTATTCCAAAAGCACCCATTCCAAGTATTGAAACTTTCATATATCCCTCTCTTTTAATTATTCATCTTTTTTTAAATCTTCTTCTTTTATTTTTATATGTACATCATCAAGTTGTTCTTTAGAAACAATACTTGGTGCACGCATAAGTAAATCTCTTGCTTTAGAATTTTTAGGAAAAGCTATTACCTCACGTATATTAGTTTCTTCTAAAAGTAACATTATCATTCTATCTATTCCTGGTGCTGCTCCTGCATGAGGAGGTGCACCATATGAAAAGGCATTAAATAATGATCCAAATCTCTTTTTAACATCTTCTTCAGTATAACCTGCAATTTCAAATGCTTTTATCATAACATCAGTATCATGATTTCTAACAGCACCAGATGCTAATTCATAACCATTTCCAACCAAATCAAACTGATATGCAATTACATCTAACGGATCTTTATTTAAAAGGCTATCAATTCCACCTACTGGCATTGAGAATGGATTATGTGAAAATTCAATTTTTCCATCATCATCTAATTCATACATTGGAAAATCAACAATAAAGCAAAATTTATATGTGTCTTTTTCTATTAACTCTAATCTTTTTCCAAGTTCTATTCGTATATCTCCAGCGTCAGTACATGCTTTTTTGTAATCATCTGCTATGAAGAACAAAGCTTCATTTACTTTTAGTGAACATATTTCTTTTAATTTTTCAAGTACATCACCTGTTACAAATCTTGCAATTGATCCGCTAACCTCTTGATCTTCATTAAGTTTAATCCATGCAAGACCTTTAAGTCCAAGTTCTTTTATTGCAAAGTCTCCCATTGCATCAAAAAATTTTCTAGGTGTATCTTTTGCATCAACTTTAATAGCTTTTACAGTTTTATTTTTAAATACTTTAAAGTCAGAATTTTCAAATGCTTTAGTTACATCATCAATTACAAGTGGATTTCTTAAATCTGGTTTATCTGTACCATATTTATCCATTGCTTCCTTAAATGGAATTCTTAAAAAAGGTGTATCTGATATTTTTTTGTTATTAGTAAACTCTTTAAAAGTTGATGTTACAACTTCTTCTAATACTTTTAAAACATCTTCTTGTGTTGCAAATTCCATTTCAAAATCTAATTGATAAAATTCTCCTGGAGATCTATCAGCTCTTGGATCCTCATCTCTAAAACAAGGTGCTATTTGATAATATTTATCAAATCCTGATATCATCAAAAGTTGTTTAAATTGTTGAGGAGCTTGAGGTAAAGCATAAAATTCTCCTGGATGAAGTCTACTTGGCACTAAAAAATCTCTTGCTCCCTCTGGTGAAGAATTTGCAAGTATTGGTGTTTGAATTTCTGTAAAATTCAAACTATCCATTTTATCTCTTAAAAATTTTAATACTTTAGATCTAAAAACAATTTTCTTATGTATTTCCTCATTTCTTAAATCTAAAAATCTATACTCAAGACGTAAGTCTTCCCTTACATTTTCACTTTCTTCTACTTTAAAAGGAAGAATATTTTTAGATTTTCCAAGCACATTTATACTTTTTACCAAAACTTCAATATCACCTGTTTTTATTAAAGGATTTTTATTTTCTTCATCTCTTTTTAATACTTCACCTTCAATACATATTGTAGATTCAATAGTTACTTTAGACATTTTTTCTATCATTTCTGGTGTGTTTATTAAAAGTTGAGTTACGCCATAATGATCTCTTAAATCAACAAATATCATAGCACCTAAATCTCTTATAGTTTTTACAAACCCTGAAAGTTTTACTTGTTTTCCTACATCATTTAAATTTAATTCATCACATTTATGTGTTCTATACTCATGCATTATCTATCTTCTCCTTTATACTATTAATATCTAATTTAATTTTAAATTGTTCTCCTGTTATCATATTTTTAATATCACATTTATTATCTTTAAAATCTTCTTTATCTACTATAACTACAAAATTTGCACCTATTTTATTTGCATATTTAAATTGTGCATTAAAACTTCTTTGTTGTATATTAGATTCTACTACATAACCTAAAGATCTCAAATTATTTATATATTTTTGAATAGGAATATATGTACTCTCATCAGTTAAAAAATAAACATCTATATTAGTATTTAATTTGTCTACTAAATTATATTCTTTTAAAAGAAGCACTAACCTATCCATACCCATACCAAATCCTACTGCAGGTGTATCTACTCCACCAATTGTTGATACTAATTTATCGTATCTTCCTCCACCACCTACTGCAAGACCTAAATCTTTAGATACATATTCATATACTGTTTTATTGTAATAATCTAGACCTCTAACAATTCTTGGATTAATTGTATATTCAATTTCTAATTTATTTAATGCCATTTTTATATTTTCAAAATCTTTTCTACAATCATCACATAGAAAATCTGTTATAACTGGAGCATTTTTTAATATATCACTACATTTTATCTCTTTACAATCAAGTATTCTTAATGGATTTTTATCAAATCTAACTTTGCAAGTATCACACATATTACAAAGATTAGGTTTTATATATTCCTTTAGTTTATTTATATACTCTTTTCTACATTTTTCACAACCTATAGAATTTATTTCTAAATTTACTTTATCACTTAAATCTAATCTTTTTAATAATTCTGAGGATACACAAATAGTTTCAATATCTGCAAGGTAAGAATTACTACCAAAATATTCTACTCCAAATTGGCTAAATTCTCTATACCTTCCTTTTTGCATTTTTTCATATCTATACATATTTCCAACATACCATAATTTTATTGGACTTGACATTTTTGAAGAAAGGCCGTCTTCAATATATGCTCTTACTACTCCTGCTGTAAGTTCAGGTCTTAGAGTTATACTTCTACCTTTTTTATCTAAAAATGTATACATTTCTTTATTTACAATATCAGTTTCATTACCAACACCACGGCAATAAAGTTCGGTAGCTTCAAATACTGGTGTTCTTATCTCATTTATGTTATATGTTCTACAAATTTCTCTAACTTGTTTTTCAATATATTGCCAAATTTTTGATTCATCTGGTAATATATCTTTACATCCTTTTTGTCTAGCAATATTCATATAAATCCCCCACTTAATCTTACATGCTAAATTATACCACAAGTATATATTATATGCAAGAATTGAGTTACAAAACAAAAAGAAAAATATCAAATGCTATTAAATAACATTTGATATTTTTAATTTTAATTAACATTTACAATCATAAGACTTACATGCAGTTCCATCAACTGATTTTGCTTCATTACCATCTACACATGTACAAACTTTTATTGTTTCAAGTTCACATACGCATTCTGGATTACAATTATGAGCACAATCTTTAACATCACATTTAATTTTTTGATTACTATAATTTTTTGTTTTTGGATTACTTTTCATTTTTTATCACCCATTATTATTATTTGAGTTTTTAAAAAATATATAATTGGTTATTTTTTCAAATTTTTATAAATCAATTTCTTTTTTCCAAAGACCATGTAAATTACAATATGAATAAACATTAATTTTTTTTGCATTTTTATTAAAATTAATACATATTTCAGGTTTATCATTTGGAGTTAATTTTATTTTTTGCATATTTCCTAAATCATCAACTACATATATAGTCGTAATATAATGCTCATCTGTCATAGGATGTGAAATCTCACCTATTTGTATAAACATAGAATTATCTTCTATATTTACATAAGGGATATGTTTTTCAGTAGCTGCATCTGTAGTATTTGCAGTTATTTTTTTCATTTTTTCATTACAACAATTAATATTTACAGTTGGATTATTATTTAATATTTCTATTAAATTTCCACATTTTTCACATAAATATATATTTAAATCTAACATATTCATTCCTCCATAAAAAGCTAGATGATACCATCTAGCTGATTTAAAATATCTTAAATACATTTAATATATTTTATTAATAATTTTCTGCTTTAATTTCAAAATATGATTTTGGATGTGCACATACTGGACATACAGCAGGTGCAGATACAGCAATATGAATATGTCCACAGTTTCTACATTTCCACATTTTTACTTCTCCACATTCAAATACTTTACCTTCTTGTATATTTGCAAGTAATTTTTTGTATCTTTCTTCATGTTCTTTTTCTATTTTACCAACTGCTTCGAATAAATATGCAATATGATCAAACCCTTCTTCTTTTGCAGTTTTTGCAAAACTATCATACATATCTGTCCATTCATAATTTTCGCCATTTGCAGCATCTTTTAAGTTTTCAACAGTTGATGGTACATCATTGTCATGTAATAATTTAAACCATATTTTAGCATGTTCTTTTTCATTTCCTGCTGTTTCTTCGAATATAGCTGCAATTTGTTCATATCCTTCTTTTTTAGCTTTTGAAGCATAGTATGTATATTTATTTCTTGCTTGAGATTCACCTGCAAATGCAGCCATTAAATTTGCTTCTGTTTTACTTCCTTTTAATTCCATAAAAACTCCTCCTTAAAAAATTATAACATTGTATATATTATATATAACAGTTATTTTTAATACTTCTATATTTTATATTATTATAAAAATTTTGTCAATATTAAAATAATTATAATTTTTACTCGCTATATCCCCATTCAATTGATATATTATTGCCATAAAACCAATAATTATCCCAACCATCAGGTTTAGAATTGGCTACACATTTAATTTTTTTAAGATAATAACACAAATAAAAAGCATTATTTTCTATAGTAGTAACTGTTGCAGGAATTATAGCTTCACTAATACAAGTTTGACAAAAAGCATCTTCTTTAATTGTTTCTAAATTATTATTTAATTTTAATATACCTGAAATATTATTACAACCATAAAAAGCTCTTTCCTCAATTATCCTTACACTATCTGGTAAAGTAAGATTATTAATTGTTATTCCCTCTGGTGCAAATAACAATGTAGATTTATCTTTGTTATATACAATTCCGTCTTGTGAACTATAATTTGCATTTCCTTCATTTATATTTATTTTTGTTATATTTCTAACTCCTCTAAAAATATTTTTACCTAAAGTCGTAACACTTGATGGTATATTTACCTCTCCTGATAATCCAGTATCAGAAAAAGAACTACTTCCAATAGATTTTACTCCTTCTGGAATATATAAAGATCCTGTTACATTTCTACAATAATTAAATGCAGAATCTGATATATTTTCTACACTATCAAGTATTGTTAAATTTTCTACACTTAATCCTGAAGGTGCAAAAATTAGATTAGTTTTATTCTTATCATATAATATTCCATCTTGCGAACTATAATTTGGATTATTACTATCAACTTCTATCTTTGTTATTTGTTTATTTTGACTAAGATTATTATATGTTAGACTAAAAGTCGTAAAAGTTTTTGGTATATTAAGTTGACCTTTTTTTCCATAAGGAATAGTAACTATTTTTGTCAAATTTTTATCATATAATACTCCATCATATGTGTTATAATAATTATTTTCATTACTAACTTCAAATTCTGTTTGTGAAGAGCAAAACTCAAAAGCACTACTTGCTATATCTTTTACTTTTTTACCAAGTATTACTTTTGTTATATTATGACAGTTACTAAAAGCAATACTACCAATATATTCCACATTATCTGGTATTTTAATTGTTCCAGTCAAACCAGATTGTACAAATGCACATGATTCTATTCTAATTAAACTATTTGGTAGTGTCATATTTGTCAAACTATTACAATGTTCAAATGCACGCATATTTATATTAGTTACTCCTTCAGGAAATTCCACTTCTCTTAATTTTTCACAATTACTAAATGAATACTCACCAATAATTTTTACTGTATCTGGAATTTTACATACTTCAATTGCACCTGGTGCTTCAATTAATGTAGTTTTATCCTTGTTATACAAAACTCCATCTTTAGAACCATAATTTGGATTTTCTTCATCCACTTCAATAGTTACTAAATTATGTGTTTCATTAAATACAAGCTCGCCAATTAAAATTACTGTTTTTGAAATATGTACATTTCTTAAATTTTCACAATATCTAAAAGCCTGCCTATATATAGATATTTCTTTTTCATCTTGAAAAATCAAACTTGTAAATAAATTACAATATCTAAAAGCATATTCCTCTATATATTCACATCTTTTAGGAATTTTTAAAACACCATTTGTTTCTTTTAAATATTCTTTTAATTTATCTTCATAATATCCTGTAATAGTATTACCTTTCCACATAAAGCACTCCTCATATGCCTCATGTATTGTAAATCCTGCTGGCATTATTCCTAAATCATCTAGCCATTTCTTCTCTTTTGTAGATAC
>CANRGL010000012.1 GCA_947630145.1 uncultured Clostridia bacterium
AATGCTTCAGTTTCAAGGCTTTCATACCTATGTGTGCCTTTGAGCGAAGCGAGAAAGGAATGGAATTTTTTATGAATAAAAGTAAAGACAGATCTCTAGCAGGACTAATTTTAGGTATCGTTGGACTTATTGCATGGATAATCCCAATTATAGGATATCCTGTAAATATAATAGGTATAGTAATGAGTGCAACTAGTATTAAAAGTGAAGGTAAAACTAAAGCTATAATAGGATTAGTTTTAAGTATTATAGGTCTTCTTCTATGTATTGGTAATTCTGCTGCAGGTGTATTTTTAGCTATGAAAAATTCACTTTAAAAATAATATATATTATTTTTATTTTTTTCATAAAAAAAGCTATCAAATATTAAATCTGATAGCTTTTTTATTTTAATCAATTTTTTCTTTAGTTTTAGCTGCTTTTCCTACTCTATCTCTTAAATAGTATAGTTTAGCACGTCTTACTTTACCACTTCTAGTTACTTCAATTTTAGCAACTTTTGGTGAATGTACTGGAAATGTTCTTTCAACACCAACTCCAGAAGATATTTTTCTTACTGTAAAAGTTTCATTTAGTCCAGAATTTTGACGTTTTATAACAGTACCTTGGAATATTTGAATTCTTTCTTTATCTCCTTCTTTAATTTTTACTGATACTTTTACTGTATCACCTATATTAAAGTTTTCTACTGTATCTTTCATATTTTCACTTTCTATAGCCTTTATAATGTCCATTATTTTCCCTCCTTTTATTTTGAATTTTTATTATTATTTTTTTGATAAATTTCAAATAAGTCTGGTCTATATTTTTTTGTTATCTTAATAGATTCATTCTTTCTATATTCGGAAATCTTTTTATGATTTCCAGATTTTAATACCTCTGGCACAAGTCTTCCTTTAAAATTATCTGGTTTTGTATATTGTGGATATTCTAATAAATAATCCGTATGAGATTCTTCTAAAAGAGATTCTTCATTTATTACTCCAGGAATTAATCTTATAACAGAATCCATAAGTACCTCACTTGCAAGTTCACCACCAGTTAAAACATAATCACCAATAGAGATTTCTTCAATGTTATATTCTTCTATTACTCTTTCATCTATTCCTTCATAATGACCGCAAATTAAAATATAATTTTTTGCATCATCAGCTAAAGATTTAGATAAGTTATAATTTAGAATTTTACCTCTTGGAGATAAATATATAATCTTTGAATTTTCATCATTTAATGTTTTTTTTGCATGATCAATTGCCTTAGCAATTGGAACTGGTGATATTACCATGCCACTTCCTCCACCATATGGTGGAAAATCTACTTTTTTATGTTTATTTTCTGAAAAATCGCGTATATCTATTATATCGATATAAACCTTTTTTTCATTTATTGCTCTTTTTATAATACTAGTATTTAAAAAGCCTTCAAACATTTCTTTAAAAAGTGTAAGCACAATAAATTTTGTCATATTAATCCTTTCATAATTTCAACATACATCTTTTTATTTACAATATCTACTTTTTTTATAACTTGTTTTATTGCTGGAAGATATATTTTTTTATTATCAGTAGTTAAAATTTCATATACATCGTTTGCAGAATTTTTTTGTACATCATTAAGTATACCAATTTTATTATCATCTAAATCAAATACTTCAAGTCCTAAAAGATCAAAAATATAATATGACCCTTGATCTAGTTTTTCTAAACTGCTTTTAGATATATATATATTCTTATCTTTTAATTTTAAAGCACTATTTGCATCTGATATTCCTTGTATCTTAACAATTAACATATTTTTATGTACCTTGCAAGTTTCTACAATACATTTTGATTTTGATTTATCATCTAAATAGAATTCCTTTAAATTAGATAGATTAAATATATCATCAGTATATGGATAAATTTTAACTTCTCCTTTTATGCCATGAGTATTTACAATCTTACCTATTAAAATATATTCCACCTTATTTTTTCTCCTCTACATCTACTACTACTTTTTGTGAATTTTTCATTCCATATGAGTTTATTATTTCTCTTATAGCACGTATAATTCTACCTTCTTTTCCAATAATTCTACCCATATCTGATGAATCAACACTTAAGTGTAGCATAAGTTTAGAATCTTCTTTTTGTTCTTCACTAACAACTACTTTGTCAGGATTAGTTACAAGGTTTTTAACTATATATTCTAATAATTCTTTATACATTTTCTTTCCTCCTTATATTTCTACTCCTGCTTTTTTTATAAGAGCAGCTGCAGTATCAGTTGGTTTTGCACCTTTTTTTATCCATTCTACTACTTTTTCAGTATCAACTTTTAGCTCTACAGGTTCAACCATAGGATTATATGTTCCTACTTTCTCAATAAATCTTCCATCAGCTGGAAATCTTGAATCAGCTACAACTAAAGTATAATATGGATTTTTCTTTGCTCCATCTCTTCTTAATCTGATTTTTACCATAATGTCACCTCCTTAAAAATAATATATATTATTTATTATTTATTGTTTAAACATATTTTGTATATTTCTAAATTTTCCTTTACCTTTTGAATTATTTAATGTTTTCATTACTTTTTGCATTTGTTCAAATTGATTCATAAATCTATTTATATCTTCTACTTTATTACCACTACCATTTGCAATCCTAATACGTCTTTTTGCATTTAATATCTTTGGATTTTGCCTTTCTTCTTTTGTCATAGAAGTAATAATTGCATCAATTCTAAATAATTGTTTTTCATCTATCTCAGCATTTCTAATTTCACTTGGTATTCCTGGTAGCATTCCTAATATTTGTTTAAATGATCCCATTTTTCTTATTTTTTTCATAATAGACAAATAATCATCTAAATCAAAAGTATTTTTTCTCATTTTCTTTTCAAATTCTATTGCTTGCTGTTCATCAAATGCTTTTTCAGCTTTATCTATAATTGATAATACATCACCCATTCCAAGTATTCTTGAAGCAATTCTATCTGGATAAAAAGGCTCTAAATCACTTAATTTTTCGCCAACAGACGCAAATTTAATTGGTTTTTTAGTTATAGATTTTACTGAAAGTGCAGCACCACCTCTTGTATCAGAATCAAGTTTTGACATAGTAATAGAGTCAATTCCTACTTTTTCATTAAAAGTTTCAGCTACATTTACTGCTTCTTGTCCTGTCATACTATCAACTACAAGAATTATTTCATGTGGCTTTACAGCTTTTTTTAAGTCTACAAGTTCATTCATAAGTGTATCATCAATTTGTAGACGTCCTGCTGTATCAATAATTACAACATCGCAAAGTTTAGAATGAGCAGCTTTTATACCATTAGTTGCAACTTTTACAACATCTTTATCATCTTTTTGGCTATATACATCTATATTTAAACTTTTTCCTAAAGTTTCAAGTTGAGTTATAGCAGCAGGTCTATATACATCACAAGCAACCATAAGTGGTTTTTTACCTTGTTTTCTTAAATAGTTACTAAGTTTACCACAAAGAGTTGTTTTACCACTACCTTGAAGACCAACAAGCATTATTATTGTTGGAGGATTAGATGAAATGTTAAGTTTTGATTCAGAAGTTCCTAAAAGTTCTGTTAACTCATCTCTTACTATTTTTATTACTTGTTGTCCAGGAGTTAAACTTTTCATTACATCTTCGCCTAAAGCTTTATCTTTTATTTTAGATATAAATTCTTTTACTACTTTATAGTTTACATCTGCTTCTAAAAGAGCAAGCTTTACCTCTCTTAGCATTTCATTTAATTCTTTTTCTGTAATTCTTGTTTGTCCTTTTAATTTTTTTACAATTCCTTGTAATTTATCTGATAAATTTTCAAACACTAAATATCATCCTCACTTAATATTTTTAATATTTCTTCTTTATTAACTTTGTTTTTATTTAATAAATCTTCTATCTTACTAACTTTATTTTTTAAGTCTAACATTCCTATTTTACTTTCATATTCTTCAAGCATTTCTTCACTTGTCTTTATACTATCCCTTACTGCTTGATATGATATATTTTTATTTAGAGCAACCTCTCTTAAAGATAAATTATATAAATAATATTCTTCAAAA
Organism: uncultured Clostridia bacterium; assembly: GCA_947630145.1. GTDB lineage: Bacteria > Bacillota > Clostridia > TANB77 > CAG-465 > CAG-465. Next base: position 4,073 of record CANRGL010000012.1, read on the forward strand.
ATATCCTGTTGCTTTTTTGTAAGTAATTTTCCATATATATCATATAACATAGTAAATTTTATATTATTTTCCATACTTCACCTCAAAAAATTAAGTGTAAAGCTAAAAAACTTTACACTTATTATACATTAGTGTTTACAAAATGTCAATATAAAATTTAAAAAAAGAAGAAATTACTCTAAATATGTGTAAAAAATTAAAGTTAAGTCCTCAATTTTATATGAATTATAAACTCTAATAATTATATATTAACACTAATTGTGTTTTGTGTCAATTAAATAATCGTATTAATCTTCTCTTTTTACTCCATAATTTATAATTTTAGCACTTCCATACCAATCACTTTCCCAAGTATTTGGTATTTCAGTCTCCTCAAATTCACAATCAATTGTTAAATTAGTACATGAATTAAAAACTATACTCTCCATTTTCTTTATAGATGAAGATAAATATACATATGAAAGTTTAGTACAACCACTAAAAGTAGCATATCCTATTTCCTCTAAATTTAAAGGTATATTTATATTTACTAAATTAGTACAATAATCAAATGAATAATAACCTATGCTTTTTACATTGTTTCCTAATGTTATGCTTTTTAAATTTTTACAATACTCAAAAGCTTTATTAGATATATATTCTACATTATCATCTATTATATAACTTTCAAGATTTTTCCCTGCGGGAAATTCTACTATTCTTTTTTTATCTTTAGAATATACCACTCCATCAATACTAATATAATTTGGATTGTTTTCATCAACATCTATAGTTGCAAGATTTTCACAATCAGCAAAAATTCCATCACCTATATAACTTAATTTTGATGGTAAATATACACTAGATAATCCTGTTCCGCTCAAAAGCATCATCACCAATATATGTAATAGATTCTGGTAATGTTATATTTTTTAAGCTATTACAATATGAAAATGCCATTTCATCTATACCTGTTATATTATCATTAAAAATAACCTCTTCTAAATAAAAACAATTATAAAAAACTAGACTATTTATATAAGTAACTTTTGGTGGTATTATTATACTTTTTAGCTTTGTATTAGAAAGGCTCCTAGACGATATATACTCTAAACTATCTGGCAAGCTTATGCTTTTTAAGTTATAACAATCCCAAAAAGCCATATCCCCTATATTTGTTACTCCTTCTTGCAGTGTAACACTTGTTATGTCACGATTACTATCAAAAGCGTTTTCTCCAACTATATGACATCTTTTAGGTACAACTACATTTTTTTTACTACCTATATATTTTTTTAATGTGTAATACTCAGGATTATTTGGATCATCACTTCCCCATTCAAATAATTCCTCACTTGTTTCTACAACTTTTAATTTTATTCCTAAATCTTGTAACCATTTTTCTTCTTTTTCTGTTACTTTATTTTTTACTTCTTCATCTGGTTTATAATATACTAACTCATCTTCATATATTCCTAATTTGTTTTCGTATTTACTACTAAAACTTTCTATATAATTATTCATTACATCTTTACTTGGCATATCTTCTGTTGTTATTTTTTCCCTTATACCTGAACTATCCTTTGCAATATCTGATAGCAAGTACATTGATAATTCATCTTGAAAACTTCTTACATCTTCTTTAAATCTTGCCTCTCTTGCACTTTCTACTGGATTATTTTTACTTAGTGTTAGTATTACTGCTGCAGCAAGTATTATTATTACGATTATCGTTACTATTAATACTATTAGTGATATACCTCTTTTGTTCTTTTTCATATACTTTCCTCCACTTTTTTTATTTTTTTCATTTAAATCATATCATATACATTTTTATTTTAATATATTTTGTTTTTTTAATGTATAAATGCATTTTTATATAATTTATTTTTATCCCTTATAGCATACACTAAAAAAAAAAAAACGCAAGTTTTCATAACAAATTTTTATATTTTTTTATTTCTTTTTATTTTTCTTCTATAATCACAAAAAAAGTACATATACTATTTAGCTTAGTATACGCACTTTTTAATTATTTATTGTCATTTTTTTATAATTTTTCTAAATATTTTTTATTCTGTATATCCCCATTCAATTTCTGGACTACAACCATAAAAACAATTTTTATCCCAACCATCAGGTTTAGAATTTGCTCCACATCTTATATTTTTAAGATAAGTACCAATATAAAAAGCACAATTTTCTATTGTTTTTACTGTTGCAGGAATTATAACTTCACTGATATGAGTACTACAAAAAGCATATTCTTTAATTGTTTCTAAATTATTATTTAATTTTAATGTACCTGAAATATTCTTACAACCATCAAAAGCACTTTCCTCAATTATCCTTACACTATCTGGTAAAGTAAGATTATTAATTGTTACTCCATCTGGTGCAAATAACAATGTAGATTTATCTTTGTTATATACAATTCCGTCTTGTGAACTATAATTTTGATTTCTTTCATCTATATTTATTTTTGTTATATTTGCAGATTCTTTAAAATTATTTTCACCTAAAAAAGTAACACTTGATGGTATATTTATCTCTCCTGATAATCCAGTATTATAAAAAGAATTGTTTCCAATAGACTTTACTCCTTCTGGAATATATAAAGATCCTGTTATATTTTCACAATAATAAAATGCATAGTCTGATATACTTTGTACACTATCAAGTATTGTTAAATTTTCTACAACTAGTTCTAAAGGTACAAAAATTAAATTAGTTTTATTCTTATCATATAATATTCCATCTTGCGAACTATAATTTGGATTATTATTATCAACTTCTATTTTTGTTATTTGTCTATTTCCATTAAGATTATTACCTGTTCGACTAAAAGTAGTAAAAGTTTCTGGTATATTAAGTTGACCTTTTTTACCATAAGGAACATATACTATTTTTGTTAAGTTTTTATCATATAATACTCCCTCATATGTATTGAAATAATTATTTTCACTATCAACTTCAAATTCTGTTTGTAAAGAGCAAAATTCAAATGCATTTCTTTCTATTTCTTTTACTTTTTTACCAAGTATTACTTTTGTTATATTATCGCAATTTTGGAAAGCACTACTTCCAATATATTCCACATTATCTGGTATTTTAATTGTTCCAGTCAAATTAGATGCTATAAATGCACAACTACCTATTTTTACTAAACTTTCTGGTAACGTTATATTTTGTAAACTTCTACAAGTATGAAAAGCACTAGTTGCAATTTCATTTAATCCTTCTGCAAATTCTATTTCTCTTAACTTTTCACAATATTCAAATGAACATTCACCAATAATTTTTACTGTATCTGGAATTTTACATATCTCAATTGCATTAGGTGCCATAATTAACTTAGTTTTATCCTTGTTATACAAAACTCCATCCTTAGAACTATACTTTGGATTTTCTTCATCTACTTGAATGTTTACTAAATTACCACAATGAAGAAATTGATCATATTCAATTGTAATTACTGTTTTTGAAATATATACATTCCTTAAATTTTTACAATTTACAAATGACACAGTACTCAAATATATATTTTTATAATCTTGAAAAATTAAACTTGTAAATAAATCGCAATTATCAAATGTATAAAATCCTATTGTTTCACATCTTTTTGGAATTTTTAAAACACCATTTGTCTCTTTTAAATATTCTTTTAATTTATCTTCATGATATCCTGTAATTTTATTGTTTTCCCACTCAAAGCAATCTTCATATGCCTCATGTATTGTAAATCCTGCTGGCATTATTCCTAAATCATCTAGCCATTTCTTCTCTTTTGTAGATACTTCATTTGGAAAATAAACAAGTTCATCTTCTTCTATTCCAAGCTTTTTTTCATATTTTTTGGTAAAACTTGATATATATTTTTTCATTTCTTCAAGGCTAGGAGTTTCTGAACTTGTTATTTTTTCTCTTGTTCCATATATATCTGTTAATATCTGATTACCTAAATACATTGATAGATCACTTTGAAAATTTCGTATATCTTCTTTAAATCTTGCCTCTCTTGCACTTTCTACTGGATTATTTTTACTTAGTGTTAGTATTACTGCTGCAGCAAGTATTATTATTACGATTATCGTTACTATTAATACTATTAGTGATATACCTCTTTTGTTCTTTTTCATATACTTTCCTCCACTTTTTTTATTTTTTTCATTTAAATCATATCATATACATTTTTATTTTAATATATTTTGTTTTTTTAATGTATAAATGCATTTTTATATAATTTATTTTTATCCCTTATAGCATACACTAAAAAAAAAAAAACGCAAGTTTTCATAACAAATTTTTATATTTTTTTATTTTTCTTCTATAATCGCAAAAAAAGTACATATACTATTTAGCTTAGTATACGCACTTTTTAATTATTTGTTATTTGTTACTTGTTATTTTTTATTTTTAATATTTCTTTAATTTTATATGAATTATATTCTCTAATAATTGTATATTAATACTGATTGTATTTTGTGTAAATTAACTAGCCATATTAATCTTTTCTTTTTACTCCATAATTTATAGTTTTTATATTATTATACCATGCATTCTGCCCATCTCCATTTTTATACCAAGTATTTGGTATATTAGTTTCTTCAAATTCACAATCGATTGTTAAATCAGGACAACCAGAAAAAGCAGCATGATCTATTTTCTTTATAGACGAAGATAAATATACATATGAAAGTTTAGCACAACTACTAAAAGTAGCATATCCTATTTCTTCTAAATCTAAAGGTATATTTATATTTACAAGATTATCACAACTACAAAAAGCATATCCACCTATTTTTTTTAAACTTGAAGGTAACTCTATATTTGTAATATTATTACAATCATTAAACGCTCTACCTCCTATTTCCTCTAAACTTTGTGATAATTTTATATCCATAATATTAGAATTAGAAAAAGAGTGATCTCCTATACTTTTTACTTTATCCCCTAATTCTATATTTTTTAAATTTTTGCAACGATAAAAAGCATAATCTAAAACGTACTCTACATTATTATCTATTATGTAACTTTCAACATTTCTCCCTGCTGGAAATTTTACTATATTTTTTTTGTCTTTAGAATATAACACACCATCAATACTAGTATAATATGAATTATTTTCATCTACATATATATTTATAAGATTATTTCCATAAAAGGCTTCCCCATTTATATTATTCACCTTTAATGGTATATTTACATTAATTAGTCCTGTATCACCAAACGCTCTTCCATCTATCTGTTCTAAATTACTATTAAGAATAACATCTTTTAAATTCATGCAACCCTCAAAACATCCATATGGTATACATGTAACTTTAGGTGGTATTGTTATACTTTTTAAGTTATCACAACTAAGAAAGCTATTAAGTGCAAAATTTTCCAAACTATCTGGAAATTTTATTGTTTCTAATTTATCGCAATCAGAAAAAGCTTGTTCACCTATATATGTTATTCCTTCTTGCAATGTAATGCTTGTTATATTTTTCTTTTGACTAGCAGACCACTGAAAATCTCTAAAAGCACAATCTCCAATCACATGGCATCTTTTTGGTACAACTACATTTGTTTTACTACCTATATATTTTTTTAATGTGTAATACTCAGGATTATTTGGATCATCACTTCCCCATTCAAATAATTCCTCACTTGTTTCTACAACTTTTAATTTTATTCCTAAATCTTGTAACCATTTTTCTTCTTTTTCTGTTACTTTATTTTTTACTTCTTCATCTGGTTTATAATATACTAACTCATCTTCATATATTCCTAATTTGTTTTCGTATTTACTACTAAAACTTTCTATATAATTATTCATTACATCTTTACTTGGCATATCTTCTGTTGTTATTTTTTCCCTTATACCTGAACTATCCTTTGCAATATCTGATAGCAAGTACATTGATAATTCATCTTGAAAACTTCTTACATCTTCTTTAAATCTTGCCTCTCTTGCACTTTCTACTGGATTATTTTTACTTAGTGTTAGTATTACTGCTGCAGCAAGTATTATTATTACGATTATCGTTACTATTAATACTATTAGTGATATACCTCTTTTGTTCTTTTTCATATACTTTCCTCCACTTTTTTTATTTTTTTCATTTAAATCATATCATATACATTTTTATTTTAATATATTTTGTTTTTTTAATGTATAAATGCATTTTTATATAATTTATTTTTATCCCTTATAGCATACACTAAAAAAAAAAAAACGCAAGTTTTCATAACAAATTTTTATAAAAAATTATAAACAAATTTTATACATATCAAATTATTCTTTTTAATATTACTTTTTCTTGACTTGTAATAATTTTAGATATATACTTATATTATAATCTTAAGGAGGTTTTATATGATAGAAATTAGATGGCACGGACGTGGTGGTCAAGGTGCAAAAACAGCATCTTTGTTACTTGCAGATGCAGCATTTAACACTGGTAAATTTATACAAGGTTTTCCAGAATATGGACCTGAAAGAATGGGTGCGCCTATAACAGCATATAACCGTATAAGTGATACTCAAATTAGAACTCATTCTAATATATATGAACCAGATTATGTTGTTGTTGTTGACGATTCACTAATAGGTGCAGTTGATGTAACAAGTGGACTTAAAGAAAATGGTGCAATAATTATAAATACAAATGAAGATATTGATAGTTTAAGAAAAAAATTAAATGGATACAATGGCAAAATATACGCTATAGATGCTTCTAAAATAAGTTTAGAATGCTTAAAAGCAAATTTCCCAAATACAGCTATGCTTGCTGCAGTAGTACATGTAACTGGTATTATGTCTGAAGATGAACTAATATCAAATATGAAAGATGCTTTTAAACATAAATTTGCAAAAAAGCCTGAAGTAATTGAGCCAAATATGCAAGCTCTAATTCGAGGATATGAAGAAATTAAAGGAGGCACTAAATGAAAAAAGAATATAGTATAGGTGGTACTATCTTAAAAGATGGTAACTCTGAAAATTTTAAAACTGGTGATTGGAAAAATAAATATCCATACCATGATAAAGAAAAATGTAAAAATTGTATGATGTGTGTTCCATTCTGTCCTGAAAGTTGTATTAGACATGATGAATCAAAATTATTAGGAATGGACTTAGATTTTTGCAAGGGATGTGGCGTATGCTCTAAAGTATGTCCATTCCATGCAATAGAAATGAAATCAGATATTGATAAATAGGAGGTAAAATATATGGCAATACGTGAAAGATTAAGTGGTAATGAAGCTGTCGCCACTGCTATGAAACAAATAAATCCAGATACTGTTGCAGCTTACCCAATAACTCCATCTACTGAAATTCCACAGTATTTTTCAAATTTTGTAGCTAACGGTAGTGTAGATACAAATTTTATACCTGTAGAAAGCGAACATTCTGCTATGTCTGCAACTATTGGTGCTGCTGCTGCTGGTGGAAGAGTTATGACAGCAACCTCTTCTCAAGGACTAGCACTTATGTTTGAAATGTTATACATAGCATCAGGTATGAGGTTACCTATGACTTTAATTTGTGCAAATAGAGCTCTTTCTGCTCCAATTAATATTCATAATGATCACTCTGATTCAATGGGAGTACGTGACTGTGGATTTATTCAATTATATTGTGAAAGTAATCAAGAAGCATATGATAATACTATAATGGCAGTAAAAATTGCAGAAAAAGCAAAACTTCCAGTTATGGTATGTTATGATGGATTTATTACATCACACTCAATTGAAAATATAATGCTTTTAGAAAATGATGAAGTTAAAAAATTTGTTGGTAAATATGAACCAGAAAATTATTTATTAGATAGCACAAAAAATATATCTATGGGACCTCTTGCTCTTCAAAAATATTATTTTGGAATAAGGAAAGAATTATCTGACGCTATGGATAATTCTATAGATATAATAAAAGAAGTATCTGAAGAATTTTATAAATTAACAGGAAGAAAATATGATTTATATGAAAAATATAAATTAGATGATGCAGAAATTGGAATAATTGCTCTTAATTCTACAGCTGGTACTATAAAAGATACAATAGATAAATTAAGAGAAAATGGAGTTAAAATAGGTCTTTTAAAACCTAGATGTTTTAGGCCTTTACCTTACCTTGATATTCCAAAAGAGCTTAAAAATTTAAAAGCACTTGCTATAATGGATAAGGCCGATAGTATAAATGGCTACTCTGGTCCTCTATTTTCTGAAATTACTTCTGCAATGTTTTCAAGTAATATACATGTAAATACTATAAATTATATATACGGATTAGGTGGAGCCGACACAAAATCAGCTGATATAGAAAAAATAGCAAATAAATTACAAAGCATTGCAAAAACTGGAAAAATAGATAAGATTAAACATTTCCTTATTAATGAAAAGGAGGAAGTATAATGTATAATTTAAAAGAAGTGGTAAATAAGCCAAACAGACTTACTTCAGGTCACAGAATGTGTGCTGGTTGCGGTGCTCCTGTAACCATAAATGGTGTTCTTAGAGCTTTAAAACAAGAAGATAATGCTGTAGTATCAGTAGCTACTGGATGTTTAGAAGTTTCTACTTGTACTTTTCCATATACATCATGGAAAAATTGTTCCTTTATACATACAGCTTTTGAATGTGCTTCAGCTACTCTTTCTGGTGTAGAAACTACATATAATAAATTTAAAAAAGATGGTAAAATAAAAGACGATAAAGTAACAAAATTTATTGGATTTGGTGGCGATGGTGGTACTTTAGATATTGGTCTTCAATCTTTATCTGGTGCTATGGAAAGAGGTCATGATATTACCTACGTATGTTATGATAATGGTGCATATATGAATACTGGAACACAACGTTCCTCTTCAACTCCACATTTTGCTGATACAACAACTTCTCCTTCTGGAAAAGTAAGTAATGGTAAAGCACAACAAAGAAAAGATTTAACAGAGATAATGGTAAAACATAATTTACCTTATGTTGCTCAATCTGCTTTAATTGGAAATCTAAAAGATTTATATGAAAAATCAGAAAAAGCAATATACACAAAAGGTCCAACATATATGTCTGTCCTATCTCCTTGTCCTAGAGGTTGGGGCTATCCTTCAGAAGATTTGCAAACTATATCAAAACTTGCAGTTGATACATGTTTTTGGCCTTTATATGAAGTTTGTGACGGTAAATACAAAATAACATACAAACCTGCAAAAAAACTTCCTGTAGAAGAATTTTTAAAACTTCAAAAAAGATTTAAGCATATGTTTAAAGAAGGTAATGAATGGATGATTGAAGAAGTTCAAAAAGAAGTTGATAAAAAATGGGAATATTTACAGATGATGGAAAAAATAACAAATGAAGAAAATTAAATAGTAAATTATATAAATAAAGAGCAAACTTAGTATAATAAATTTGCTCTTTATTTATTTTTTTATCTATTAATTAGACTTTGGCATCAATTTTATTATTCTACCTGCAAAATCACCAAAGTTTTGTGATTGAATTATTACCTTTCCTGGCCCTGTAAGTTTTGTTAAAAACAATCCTTCTCCACCAAGGAAAATATTAGATAAACCTTTTACAGTTTCAATTTCATAAGATACAGAATTTTCAAATGCAACAACATTTCCAGTATCTACTTTTAATACTTCACCTGGAGCTAATTCTTTTTCTACTTGATCTCCATCTACTTCTAAAAATAACATACCGTTACCAGTTGCTTTTTGTAATATAAAACCTTCTCCTCCAAAAAGACCAGCTGAGAATCTTTTAGTAAATGCAATTTTTAAATCTACACTAGGTTCTGCACATAAAAATGATCCTTTTTGAAAAGTAATACCATCCTGATAATTTGACAAATTAATTTCTTTTATGCCTCCTGGTACTGTTGTAGCAAAAGCTATTTTTGCATTATCCACATCTGCAGTAAAAGTGTTCATAAAGATAGATTCACCTGTAAACATTCTACCTAAACTCTTCATAACGCCACCACGTGCATTTGTCTTCATAGTTATACCTTGTGTTTGCCAAGCCATTGCACCTTTTTGAGTAAACATAGATTCATCTTTGTTTAGTGTTACTTCAACAACTGGAACTGTATTTCCAACTATCTCATACTTCATAAAAAATCTCTCCCAATTTACTTTTATATAATATCATATATTTATTTAAATTTCAATACTTTAATTAAATAATTCATCTTTCCAAATTTTGTATAACTTTTCTAAAGTATATTTTGCGTTTGCAGGAGATGTTGAAGGAAGAACTGATATATTAGTAAACTTATTTTTTTCATATTTGTTATATACTTGATATGCTTTACTTCCATTAAAAATTATTTTTTTAATTTGTGATTTTTTTATAATACTATTTATATCATTAATTTCAACATTTTTAATACTACTATCAGCTGATGCTTCTATATCACAAGATTTTATGACATCATAAATAGCCAAATTATTATCTAAGATAAGTTTTATTTTTTCTTCAATTGTAATAGGCATATCTTTATTAAATGCTTTTGCTATAATTTGCCAAAACCTATTTTTAATATTACCATAGTAAAAATTATTTTCTCTTGACTTTACTGACGGAATACTTCCAAGTATCAAAATTTTACTTTCTTTGTTATATATTGGTTTAAAATTATGCTCTACTCTCATTTCATTATTACCTTACTATCTTACTACTTCTTATCTTTTTTATCACAACTTTTACAATCACTACATCCATTACATATTAATTTACTAGAACAAGTATTACAACTTTCTTTAAAATATGGAATATAGTCTATTGTATCATTAAATAAACTTTCTTGACCGTATTTTTTTAATTCATACTTTGGTTCTTTTCCCTTAAAATTCAAATTTAGCTTATATGCTATTTTACTTTGAAGCCTTTTTGATTTTATAAAATATGTATTTGAATCTTTTTCAAATTTATTACCTGTTTCTATAAAACAAAAAGTTACATTTTCTTCTTTACATTCATCAGATAATAACTTTACCCAATCATACCTACAAATTCTTGAGCCATCATAATTTTCTCCACCTGCTATAACTTGCTCTATTTTACCAGTTTTTAGATATTTTTTTATACTTACTTTTCCAATAAATGGAGCAACCATTATTCCTTTATGTTTTGCTGGTAGATCAAGTAATATTGGAATTCTTTCATCTGCTCTTTTTTGATTCTCACAAGTAACATTAAGCATTACATTATCATAGCCATCTTTCCAATCTTTTGGTAAATTATCTTTTATTCTATTTGCTCTTTTAGTAAGAATAAAAAATTTAACGTCACTTCTTATTTTTATAATATTCCAAACTTCATCACGCCAGATGTCCGCTTCTTCTAAAAAGAAATCAGATGTCATACAAATTCTAATTTGCTCCCCACTTTTTACTTTATAATTACCATTTCTATCTTTTTTTAATGGATAATCAAAATTTGTTTTACTTTTATATATAACAGCTCCATCTTTATTTGCTTTTATATCATCAAGATAAAACATATAGCAATTTTTACATCCTTCACTTATTTTTCTACATCCATGCCATGGATTCCATATATCATGCATCTATTTTTCCTCATTATTTTATTTCATTTTCATAGAAACAACTTTTGATATACCATATTCTTGCATTGTAACACCATAAGTAGAAGATGCAACTTCCATTGTACCTTTTCTATGAGTAATTACGATAAATTGCGTATTTTTTGAGTATTTTTTTATATAGTCTGCAAATCTATGAACATTTACATCATCAAGAGCAGCCTCAATTTCATCTAATATACAAAATGGAGGTGCTTTAAGCTTAAGTATTGCAAAAAGTAAAGCTGTTGCAGTAAGTGCTCTTTCTCCACCAGAAAGTAACATCATACTTTGAAGTTTTTTACCAGGTGGTTGTACTTCAATTTCAATTCCTGAAGTAAGAAGGTTATTTTCATCTTCAAGTCTAAGTTCAGCCTTACCTCCACCAAATAATTCTTTAAATGTTTCATTAAAATTAGCATTAATAAGTCTAAATTGCTTTTCAAACTGTTGTTTCATTATACTTGTCATATTATTAATAAGATTTTCAAGTTTCTTCTTTGTCTCCTCAAGATCTGACTTCTGATTTGATATAAAGTCATAACGCTCTTTTGTAGATCTATATTCTTCGATTGAACTTACACTTACTTCTCCTAAATCTTTGATTTCTTTTCTTAATTTTTCAGCATTTTTATTAATTGTTTTTTCATCTAAATTTTCTTCTGGAAGTGATGCTATCATTTCCTTTGCTACTGATATAGTTATTTCATAATCATCCCACATTTTATTTTTTAGATTTTCAATTTCTATATCATACTTTAACTTTCTAGATTGAACTTTTGACCTTTCATCTTTTAATTTATCGATCTTTTTTATTCCTTCTAATACTTTAACTTCTAAAGTTTCTTGTTTTTGCTCAATCTGATTTTTATTTTCTTTTAAATTATTTAAAATATTTGTAAAATCAGCCTTAAAATTTTGCTTATCTTTTATTTCACTAGATATCTTTTCTATCTGTTCATTTGTCGATAAAATTAAATTATTTAAATTTGTAATATTAAGTTCTTTTCTTGTAATACCATCTTCAAAATTTTTGATATCTAAAAGTAATTTTTCTTTCATTTCATCTATAGAATCACTACTTTCGTCAAAAGATGATATGGACACTTTTAGATTTGCGATGTCTTCATGTAAGTCATTTATCATTTCTGATTTTTCTTTATTGTATCTTCCATATTCATCTATTACTTCTTGATCTTTAGTTATATTTTCTTCTAAAGCAATTATTTTATTATCATTTTTAGAAATATTTTCTTTTAAATCATTATTTGCTTTATTTAACTCTTCAATTGCAGATGTAGCGTTTTGTTTTGAAGATAATAATTTATTTTCCTCTTTTTCAATATTATTTAATTTTTCTTTTAAAGTTGCAACTTCAATTTGAAGTGATGATTTTTGATCTAAAATATTATTTAAAAGTTGTTTATTTTTTTCTAAATTTTCAGTTATTTGTTTTACATTATTTTCAAATTTATTATATTGTTCTTGTTTTTTATCAATATCATTTTTTAATTTTTCTAATTTTTCTTTTCTTCCTAAAAGCCCTGCTGAACTATGAGAATTTTTTCCACCAGTTATACTACCAGTTGTAGCAAAAAGTTCTCCAGATAATGTAACAATTCTTACTGTATTTTTTAACTTTTTAGAAATTTCTATTGCATTATCAACATTATCCACGACTAAAGTTGTACCTAGTGTTAAATTTACTACATCTTTATACTTATCATCATATTTTACAATATCAGACGCAATTCCAATAACACCTTTTAACTTACTAAATTTATCTTTTATATTAGCAGATACTTTTTTTATAGTTGCTAAAGGTAAGAAAGTTACACGTCCAAGTGAATGTTCTTTTAAATATGATATTATTTTTTTAGCTTCCACTTCATTTTCTACAACTATATTTTGCATATATGAACCCAATGCAATTTCAATTGCATATTCATATCTTTCTTCAGTAGAAATAATAGATGCAACCGTACCATATACATCTTTAATGTTATTTTTCTTAGAAAAGTCTAATGCTTCTTTTACACTTTTATAATACCCTTCATTTTCATTTTCTAAATTTGTTAAGTAAGTATATTTAGATTTTAAAGTCATTATTTCTTGTTTTATACTTTGTTCTTCTTTAGAAATATTATTATATTTATCTTCTAATTCCTTAAATTCTTCATTTAATTTATTTTCATTTTGTAACACTTCATTTAGCACTTTATTTTTATTATTAAATTCAGATAAAATTTCCTCTTTTGTAGTTATAACTCCGTCTTTTGCACTTATATTTTTATCAAGTAATTTATTTTTTTCTTCTATTTGCTTTAAATTAGCATCAATTGTAGCAGACATACTACTAGATTGCATTTTAAGTTCATAAACTTTTTCTTTATTTTGATCTATTTTATCTTTTATGCTAGTTATTTTTTCTGCACTTTCATCAACAGTTTCCATAATTTTATTAAGTTCATCTTGTTTTAAAGCAAGCTCATTTTCAAATTTTTGTTTATTTTCTTTTAAAGCTTCTTTTTTCTTTAATCTTTTTTCAATATCTTCTTTTAATATTTCTATTTTTTCAGTATCATCTTTTATTTCCTCATTTAGACGTTTAATGTTATTATTTGCATTTTCAATTGATGCTTTATTTATATCAATTTTAGAATTTAATTTTTCATTTTCATTTTCTGTTTCATAAAATTTTGTTTGTGTTTCTTCAATTTTTAAAGTTACTTCTTGAAGTCTTTCTTTTAAATTCATTTTTGACTTTTCAAGTTCTGCAGAGATTTCTTCTTCTTTTAGTATATCATTTGTTAAAGTTTCAATTAAATCATCAATTTCACAAAGTACATTTGCATTTTTGTTTAAACTTTGTATAAATATTCTAACGTCTAATATTTTTAATTTATCTTTTAAATTAAGATATTTTTTTGCAATTTCGCATTTTTTTTCTAATGGCTCTAAATTATTTTCTATTTCTGATATTATATCATTTACTCTAGCTAATGTATTTTCAGTATTTGCAAGTTTTTTTACTGCTTCTTCTTTTCTAGTTTTATATTTAACAATTCCTGAGGCTTCTTCAAATATGTGACGTCTTTCTTCTGATTTAGATGATAATATTTCATCTATTTTACCTTGAGATACAATACTATATCCGTCTTTTCCAACCCCAGTGTCCATAAACAACTCTTGTACATCTTTTAATCTACATTCTGATCCATTTAAAAGATAGTTACTTTCCCCGCTTCTATATACTCTTCTTGTTACAACAACTTCTTTAAATTCTACTGGTAATGAGCCATCACTATTATCTAAATATAATGAGACTTCAGCAAATCCTACTTTTTTTCTAGCCTGAGTACCAGCAAAAATTACATCTTCCATTTTTTGTCCTCTTAATGTTTTTATACTTTGTTCACCAAGTACCCATCTTACGGCATCAGATATATTACTTTTTCCACTACCATTAGGTCCAACTATAGTTGTTATCCCATCTAATACTACTATTTCTGTTTTATCTGCAAAAGATTTAAATCCTTGTAATTCTATTTTTTTAAGTCTCATATATTTCTCCCCTTTTATACCTCATGATTATATTACAAAATACTACATTTTTCAAGTATTTTTGTATTAAATAAAAAAATATAAATTTTGTAAATTTTTGTCGAAAAGGACTTGATTTTATATAATAAAGTAATATAATATAACTAAAATTATTTTTATCTTAATCATGTAATTACAAGGAGAATTGTTATGCTTGAAAAAAACATTTTATTAATCGTATGTTTTATACTAATGATATTGTATATATTCCTAGCAATTATTACTTTTAAATCAAAGCAAAAAGGTATGTTTATTTTTATTATTTCTCTATTAGCTTACTTTATATTATCACTGGCATTATGGTGTTTAATTGTAGGAGTATAACATTAAAAAGTGTATTCTAAATTACTGTTAGAATACACTTTTTTTCTACATCATACCATACTTTCTTTTACTTGCTTTAAATTCCTGATTGCATAATTTACTCCATAATTTATATTCTTGAATATTTGAAGGTATAATTTCAATATGATACACTTTACTATCTAATTTTATAATTCTTGCAATATCAAATTCATTATAACTTAAATTTTTAAAAGCACTTGAATTTATTGTAACATATGATTGGCCTACTTTATATGAAATTTTTGCTTCTCTATCTGTATATTTTTCTCCTGTTTTAACGTCAACTAATTCTATATTTATATCTCTTATTTTATATACTCCATTATCCTTTTCTACTGTTTTTGAATTATCTGATATTTCAAAAAAATTAGGTATCATTTTTGATATATAATTAGGTATTTTTAAAACATCTTGACTTTTAGTAGACTTCGACATTGAAGGTAGTTCAAATATAAAATTAGAAATATTATTTAAATTGAGTTTTTTTACTTTTACTAATTCATCATCTTCGATTTTATCTTCTTTATCCACTTCTTTTTTTGCATTATCAATATCTAATTTTAAATCTGCCTTTGAAAAAAGTAAATTTGCAATATCAAGTGTTTCATTTTCATCAAAATCTATATTTTCTAATTGTTCATCATAAAAATCATTTACTTCATCTACATCATTATCTTTGTAATCATCTATATTATCCGTATTATCTATTTTTCCTTTTATTTGTTCATTACTTTTTTCTATATCTATTTTATCATCTGATTTTTTTTCTTTATTATCTATTTTTATTTGCTCGTTATCCAAATCTGAAATATCTATATCTAAATCATCTATATCTAAATCATCTATTTTTATTTTTGGAATTTCTATGTTTGATACATAAATATCATCAATTTCATCTTTTGTCATTTCTTTTTTTTCTGGTTTTATATTAGGCTCTTTTCCAAGTAGTTCAGATATACTTTTAACATTATGTATATACTGTTTAGTAGTAAATATTTCTTTATTATTTTGAAGTTCATCAACCATTTCTTTAGTTAATTTTTCAAATTTACTATCTTCATTTTCTACTATCGAAGTTATACTTTTTATCATTTCTTTATATAACTTTTTGTCATCTGTATCTTTTAAGTTATATACAGTTTCTAAATATAAAGATTTATTATTTATAAGTCCACCTTCTGAGAAATTAGAAGATAAATTATACATAATTGCCTTATCTTGAAATTCAAATATTAATATACTACTATCAAATTCCACTACTTGATTGTTATTATATATATATATATCTTTTGTATATTTTAATAAATTGTCTAACATTAATTTTGTAGTATTTTTCTTATCAATTCCAATTACAATATATTTTTTTGATTTTGTATCTATAAATTCTTCCTCTAATATATCAAATCCACTTTCTTTAAAAGTACCACTAAAAATATATAATTTTTTAGGATTTTTATTAAAATTTTCTGATATTTTTGATGATATTGTATCGTTTTCATCCATTTGGAATAAAATTTTTGAATTCATATATGCTTGCTCCTTCTTATTTTATTACATATAATGATATAATAAAAAGAAAAAAAAGTAAATAGAAATTTAAAAATAAATAAAAAGAATGAGTAAATAAAAATACTCATTCCATAGTTATTAAAAAATTATTTAAAAAAACTATATGCAGTACCAAAAGATATATTTTCTTTAAAGTACTTAATAATATTTTGTGTCCTTTTTTTAACTTAATACATTAAATATATGTTTTTTGTTTTAATATATCT
The DNA here is from genome assembly GCA_947630145.1 of uncultured Clostridia bacterium. GTDB lineage: Bacteria > Bacillota > Clostridia > TANB77 > CAG-465 > CAG-465. The sequence goes on from CANRGL010000012.1 coordinate 21,359, forward strand.
TCTCTAAATTCATCTAAAACGTTAATTAAATCTATATTATAATCTGCTATAAAAAACAAATCAGAATTAGTAAATATATATGTATAATTATATATTATCTGATTACATAAATTAAGTATTAAATTATATAATTTAGATTTATTAAATTCATCGGTTATATTATATTTTATTGCAATTTTATCTGATTTTATTTTTACTTCTTTATAATAATTATATGAACTAGGTAACTTTTTTCTACTTTTTTTATTCAACATATTAATCACCTTTAGTCATATTATATCATTGTTTTTTTATTTTTATATTTTTTCGACAAAACTAGTGAGTTTCTCCTATTTTTTTTACTTTATTTAGCAAATTTTAAAAAATTATATAATATATTAAATTTTTTTACTATTTCATTTAGTTATATTTTTTTTAAATTTTTACTCTTTTCCTTTTCAAGTTGTTTCAAACTTTTCTTAGGTGTTATTAAGTCTTCTGGCATTGTTCCACTTTCTACCATTTTGTTGTTAACAACAAAATGGTCAATGTGAGATATTTGAATTTTTTTATTTGCTAAAAGAGTAGTACCAGATAAATTTTTTTGGCTACTTTTTTGTATTTGATATATTAAAAGTGGACCAAAAAATTATAGAGATATAATTGAAAAATGGACACAACCATATCATAACTGGGGAGTAATAATAAACGAATTAAGGATATTTTTTGATGGAAGAATATAAAATATAATTTTGATATATATATTATTCAAGGTATCAGTAAACATAAATATTGATACCTTGGATAGTTGTACCTTGACAATATAATATAATACTGTATAATTTAAATAAATAAAAAACAGACACTATAATTAAATATAGCATCTGTTTATCAATTATCATAGAAAGTTTATTCTAGTTTACACAAACTAATCTACATACTCAATTGAATTAAAAAATCTCTAATATGTTGATATTTCAATCACTTTAGAGATTATTTTTTGGCTGGGGTAGTAGGATTCGAACCTACGAATCATCGGGTCAGAGCCGATTGCCTTACCGCTTGGCTATACCCCAATTTGCCTTTTTATTATATAACAAATTAATATATTTATCAATACTTTTATTTTAGATTTTTCTCTAAAACTCTAATATAATTACCGCCCATTATATTATATATTTCTTTTTTATTAAAACCTCTTTTCTCTAATTTACTTGCTATATTTTTTACATCTGTTACACCATTTATTCCATAAGGTAGATCTTCTTTATCCATCCCATCAAAATCACTTCCAAGCCCTATATATTTAGTGCCTACTAAATTAGCTATATATTCTATATGTTTTATTACATCATCTATTGTAGCTTCACTTTTTTCTGATAAAAATCCTTTGTAAAAACAAACTCCAATAATTCCACCTGTTTTTGCTATTATTTTAATTTGTTCATCTGTTAAATTTCTTGGATTATGACATATACCATCTACACAAGAATGAGTAGCAATTATAGTACTAGCAGTATCATTATATATATCATAAAAACTTTTTCTTGATACATGTGATACATCTATTATAATTCCAATATCATTCATAATCTTTATACACTTTTTTCCAATTTTTGTAAGTCCAGTATCATTTTTTGATAAAGCACCACAAGCAAGAAAATTATCATCATTCCATGTAAGTGACATTACTCTTATTCCTCTGTTATATAATGGTATAACATTATCTATATTATTACCTAGTGCACTTCCATTTTCTATTGTAAGTAAAATTCCTACTTTATCTTTATCAAATATATTTTTTATATCATCTTTACCTTTTATTATAGTTATATACTTTTTATTTTTTTCATATTCAATATATAATTTATCTAGCATTTTATTAGTTCTTAAAAAACCAAGCATATCTTTATCATATTTTGGATTAATATACGACGCTAAAAATTGAATATATGGTAAATTATTCAAAGCACTATTAATATTAAACATAAAACTTTTATCAAATATACTTAAATTTGTATCAAAAGCTTTTTGCAATGTATCACAATGTCCATCTACAATTATATTTTTATACATTATCTTCCTCCTAAAAAAATCTCATATATACTATACTAATATATATGAGATTTTTTTATTATTATTTTATTATTTTATTATTTTGTTATTTTATTATTTTGTTAATTAGCTTTTTTATTGTTTTTTAATGTTCCTTTTCGCGATATATTTTATATACAACCAAAGATACTAATATACCTAAAATCCAACCTCCAAGTACATCACCTAAATAATGCACTCCTAAATATATCCTACTAAGTCCAATAAGTATTATTAAAATTCCTAAAAATATACTCAATATTACCTTCCTAAATTTCACATCTGAATTTTCAAGAAGTAGTAAAATAATCATAGTATATAGTGCTGAATTTACCATAGAATGTCCACTTGGGAAACTATAACCTGTTTCATTTATAAGTCTTAAAACGGTTGGTCTTGGTCTTGCAAATATATATTTTAATATAGTATTTAAAATAAATGTAACCAATAGTGCGGTTAAAACTGGTAATCCATATTTTCTTCTTGTTTGATGGAATATTAATAATGTAATACAAATTACAGTTATAATAATAGGTCCACCAATATTTGTTATAATTTTTACAACAGTAGTAAAAGTAGGATTTATAAACTGAGATATTCTATCGTATACAAAATTTTCTATATTTATAATATTTCCAGTTTCTAGCAAAATAGCTATAATTGCAAAAAGAGATATTAATGTTATTATTATTGCAATATCTCTTTTTTTCAAAGTACTTCAGCTTCTTTATTTAAAATATTATAATCTAATAATCTCTTTTTTGCTTTAATTGTAATAAATTTATCATTAGTTAACACAATATCACCAACCTATGATAAATATTATATATTTTTTTTATACTTTTTTCAACATTTTTTTATATATTTATTATAAAAGAGTTATATGTAAATTTTTCGTTTATGTTTAATATAGGTACATAAAAATAAATACAAATCTTACCTTTATCATTATAATAAATTTTCATGCTTTTTCCTAAATTATTATCCTTTTCAATATATATCTGCTCTTTTATATAGTCTTCTGCTGTCTTTTTATTATCAATTAAAAAAGATTTATCTGCAATATCAAAATTATAATTTGTTTTTAAATCTTTACTTACCGTGTTTATAAGTTCAAGACAAATTTTATCTAACGTCGTACCCTTTTTATTAATTAATTCCCTGTTGCTTAAAATTTCTCCATTATTTAAGTCAATATTGTATACTAAAACATTACTTATATTTTTTATATTATCAGATCTTTTTTCTACTTTTTTTACTATTATAGATAAAATATTATCATTTATATATTTATCATAATTTAGTTCATACATTTCTTCATTTAGTTTTGTATTTTCATAATAATTTTTTATTTCTTCATTTATTAAATCTATCTTTTCATTATTTATATTTATAATTGGCATAATTGAATTTATATTAAATTTTACACCTTCAAAATCTAATTCATAATTGTACTTTTTATTATAAACAATTTCTTCTTTTTCATCTTTTTTACTTATAGAAGTTGTATTATAAGTATCAATACTACTATTTACAGAATAAACATCTACTTCATCATTCATTTTATTTTCATCTTTATTATTAAAAGTTAAATAACTTACAAGTATTATTAATATTATTAATAAAATTATAATTATTGCTAAAATAGCTGATATAAAGTCACTTTTTGTATTTTTCATAATTATCACCTATAATTATAATTTACTAAAAAAAGATAATTATGCTAAAATAAAATTTTTCTACAAAAAAAGATTATCTATTTGTATGTGTATAGTTATACATACAAATTAGACAATCTATTAATCTATTAATATATTAATTATTTCTTTTTCTATTTACCATGGTAAAACAAATAATCATAGCAATTATATATAAAATTAAAGTGGCAACCAATATATAATTATAATTATTATTAGAAAAATTTAAGATTAATTCTGACATGTTATTTCCAGTTAATCCTGCAATAGCCCATGCTGAAAGTGTTAAACCATGTATTTTACTTATTTTTTCCATACCAAATCTTTCAGAAAGTAAAGTTGGTAAAGTAGAAAATCCTCCACCATATCCCATATTTATTATAATTAATAGCAAAATTACAATAATACCAAATATTAGTTGTTTAGGGCCATTTGTAATTGAGAAAGTAAATAAAGCTATACTTGTTATTATAATAGAGGTTATAAATATTATTTTATAAACAGTATTCCTTTCTTTCATTTTATCTGATATTGTTGAATATCCTATTCTTCCTAATGCATTAAATGATGCAGTAATTGATGGTACTATACTTATTACTAAAGTTAAAATAGATGTACCTAAAAAAGCTACACCAAGAATTTGCTTTTCGTAAGTAATTAGGGCTAGTCCACAGTGAATATTGATGAAAAACATAAGCCATATTCCTAAGAAAGTCTTGTTTTTAAACATTTCAAAAGGTTTAAAGCTTTTATTATCATCATTAGGCTCAACCCAACCATCAGGCTTTTTCAAAAGAAAATGTCCTAATAACATCATTAAAAAGTATATTATGCCTAATATATAAAACATAGGCTCTATTCCTAAATTATTTTGTATCATTTCCATAATAGGAGTAGCTATTGCTTTGGCAAGTCCAAATCCCATAATTGAAATTCCAGTTGCAAGTCCTTTTTGCTTTGAAAACCATAACATTAATGTTTTAACTGGAGTAAGATAACCAATTCCAAGGCCTATTCCCATAATACATCCATAGCACAAATATATTCCTATTAAAGCTATTATTCCTGAAGTAAATTGTATAAAAAATCCTGTTCCAAGCATTCCTAACGTAAAAAGTATACATGATATTAAAGATGATTTGTGAATATCTTTTTCAACCATTTTGCCTGCAAAAGCAGCTGACATTCCAAGAAAAAATATTGCTATTGAAAAAGCCCAACCTATCGAAAAAGAACTCATACCAATTTTATTTGCAATTGATTCTTTAAAAGTTGACCAACAATATACTGTTCCAATAGAACAATGTATAAGAAGTGCTGGTATAGCAGCACGCACCCATTTATTATTTAACTTTTTCATACTATATCACCTTTTTATATTTTTTGTTAATTATAATGTTAAAGCAAACGAATTTAAATAAGTTAAGTAACTAAAAATTAGAGTAACTTTTTTATTTAAAATATTTTTATTTTTAATATTTTATACATTTTTTATATATTATAATTCTACAATTATTACTTTATATTTACAAATTTAATTTCACTATTTTTTAATTTTTTTGTTCTTAATTTGTCTAATTTAATTGCTTTACTTTGTAATAACCAACTGTTTGCAGATTCCCATATTGAAAAAGAACCAATAGTTGAAATTATTTCTAAAATTATAACATTGATTTTATCTGCTAATAGTATTGAAAGAATTATAAATAATATGCCTAATATTAACATCCATATCTGTTTTGTTTTATTTATTTTTTGCTTCCTACTTATTAAAATTAATTGTTCCTCACAATATTTTTTAAAAGAATTTCTAAATTTATTTTCATCTATTTTATTAGTTGAAATTATTTCTATATCTTCTTTTTCTTTAATTGAAGAAATTTCTTCTTTATTTTTTATATATGATATCAAGTCATCACTTAATGTTTCTTCAAATTTATCAAACGAATTATATAATTCTTCTTCATTATTTATTTTTATTTTCATACACTTATCTCCAATATTATTTATATTGTACAACTAAATTATAGCAAAAAAGTAAGTGATTGTAAATATATAACATATCACTTACTCATATAATTTTTTATTATATTAATTATACTTGATTATATTAATCAATAGCTTTTGAAAAAACTTTTCCTAAACTATCATTTATTACCAAATTTGCTTTACTAATATAAGTTGTTTCCTCTTTATTAATTAAAACTAAATTTTTACCTTCAAAATAATTTATTATTAAACCTGCTGGAAATACTGTTAATGATGTTCCTGCTACAATTAGCATATCTGCATTTTGTATAGCATTAACTGATTTTTCTACTATTTCAGGATCCAAATCTTCCTCATAAAGTACAACGTCTGGCTTTATAACTCCACCACAACTACATTTAGGAATACCTTTACTATTAAATACATATTCTGCATCATAGAACTTATCACATAGCATACAGTAGTTCCTTAGTACACTTCCATGTAATTCATATACTGTTTTAGAACCTGCTTTTTGGTGTAAACCATCTATATTTTGTGTTATTATAGCCTTTAATTTTCCTTCATTTTCAAGTTTTGCAAGTTTTTTATGTGCTATATTTGGCTGACATTCTAAAATATTCATTTTAGTTTTATAAAATTTATAAAACTCCTCTATGTTATTTATAAAAAATGTATGGCTTAATATTTCTTCAGGAGGATATTTATATTTTTGATTGTATAATCCATCTTTACTTCTAAAGTCTGGAATTCCACTTTCAGTAGAAACACCAGCTCCACCAAAAAAAACTATATTATTACTTTCATTTATCATTTTCTTTAATTGATTTATTTTATCTTCCATTTTTACCTCCTTTTATTTTAAAAATCTATAATATATAAATATTACGATAACTTAAGGGATTACTTTTTAGTTCAAGAATTATATATATCTACAACCCCGAAATGTTTTTGTGACTAATATATATATATCAAGTTATTATTAATATAACATATTATATTCCTTTTTATGATTGTATTATTTCGTTTTCTAAAAATCTTATTTACAAATCATTTTCTTTACTTTTTTTTAACATCGCATTTAAATTTCATATCTATTATTATTTTATTTCAACTTATTCTAGCTGTTCTTATCCTTTTACATCTCTTATAACTTTATTTTTACTTCACTATTTTTTATTATAGTTGATGTATAAACAGTTGCCTTCCTTATTTTTTGTTCTTTTTAAATATTAGGACATGCTGATATAGAAACTATACTAAATACTTATACTTCTGTTTTTAATAAATTTAAATAAGATGAAATGCAAAAATATTTAGATTATATTAATCAGTTTCATTAAAATTGAATTAAAAAGCCTCTAAAGTCCTGATATTTCAGCGATTTTAGAGGTTATTTTTTGGCTGGGCTGGCTGGATTCGAACCAGCGCATGGTAGAGTCAAAGTCTACTGCCTTACCACTTGGCTACAGCCCAATATATCATTAATACTTATGGGGTGGAAAATGGGATTCGAACCCATGACCTCCAGTGCCACAAACTGGCGCTCTAACCAACTGCGCTATATCCACCACTCACAGTACTATTTATTTTAACTTATTTAAAACCTTTTGTCAATATCTTATGCAAATTTTACCAAAAAAATTCGTAAAATGTACATTTTTTAAAATTTAGCTACTAGTTTATATATAGGTCCAAAAGGTGAGAATTTTTTTTCATATTCTGTTTGTATATTCGGTATATCAGTTTTGTGTAAATCTAAATAAACTTCTAAGAAGTGCATACCGAAATTTTGCATACTTACTAAACTATATTCAAAAAGTAATCTATTATCTGTTTTAAATTCTACTATTCCATTCTTTTTTAAAATTTGTTTATATACTTTTAAAAAGCTTTCATATGTAAGCCTTCTTTTTGTATGTCTTTTTTTAGGCCATGGATCACTAAAATTTAAAAATATTTTATCCACTTGATTATTTTTAAAATATTCCATTAAATGAATTGCGTCAATTGAAATAAAAAATAAATTACTAAGTAATATATTATTTTCTTTTTCGAATCTATTTAATTTTTTTATTGCTAATGATAAAACTTGTTTAGATACCTCTATTCCAATATATATGTTATCTTTGTCATTTAAAGCTTTTTGCGATATAAACTCACCTTTTCCCATTCCAATTTCAATATATATTTTTTTTGATTTATCCTTTAAAATTTCTTGTAATTTTTCTTTATCCTCAATATATCTATCAAAATTTTCAATTATACTATTAGCTTTAGGATCATATCTTGTCCTCATAAGTTCCCCCTATATTTTTGAAATTATTGTTCCTATTGTTATTATAATTACGCTTATAATAAATGAAAATAATAAATATAAATACGGAATTTTTACATTATTTTTTTCATTTTTTATCTGCTTTTCTTCTTTTTTCTTATTTACTTTATCTAACTTTTTATTATTTTTCGTAGCCTCATAAAGTCTTGTTTTAAAATCTAACATTGAATACTCTTGATTTCTATTATATCTCCACTTCTTCGTATTTAATATGCAATATTGTATACCTGTTGCAATAGCAAGTCCTATTGCTATTAATTGAATTATTGCACCTATGCACATTGGTACTACACTTGCTTTTTCAGTTAAGACATTAAAATTTGTTGCAATATCAACTGCTAAAGTATATGCTCCAGCTATTCCAATTACTGGAAGAAATAGATATGGAGTTATTCCAGCAAAAATTATCATAAATACAAGAGGAATTTTCTTTGAAAATATTAAAGATATAATCCCTTTTGATTGTTCGTTTACCTTTTTTGCACTCTCTATAAGTTCAGTGATATTAGGAGTAGAATTAATTTTTGAAATAAGTGTAGCTACCATAACAAAAAACACTACAAGACATATAATATATATTATTATATGTTTTCTCATCAATTTTTGTTTATAAAATTTTAAATAATTAACAAAAATAGACTTAAAATCAAGTTTTTGAGGACTTTCTTTTATATTATTATTTTCATTTTTTGCTTTAACTTTATTATTAACTTCAGAACTCTTTCTTTTCCTTTTTTTCTCCATTAATATCACTCCTTTAAATTATCATAAAATCAATTTCTCTTGTTTTAATATCAGATCTTACTAATTTAACTTTTAACTTATCACCTATTTTAAATACTCTTGATGTATTTTCTCCAATAAGTATATGTCTTGTTTCATCATATATATAATAATCCATATCGTTTATATTGTCAAATGTAATTAAACCTTCCACTGTATTTTCTAATCTTACAAAAATACCAAAAGATGTAATATTAGAAATTACAGATTCAAATTCATCACCTATAAAATTATTCATATATATACATTTATATAAGTCATCAAAATCTCTTTCAATAAGAGTTGCTTGTTTTTCAGCTTGACTTGAAGTTTCTGAATACTTAATAGCTTGCTTTAAATATCTATTTATTTTTTTATTTGATAAAACATATCCACTTTCTATATAATCAGATATTACTCTATGAATAAAAAGATCCGGATATCTCCTTATAGGAGAAGTAAAATGACAATAATACTTTGCAGCAAGTCCAAAATGTCCTAAACATTCATTTGAATATTTTGCAAGTTTTAAAGTCCTTAATATATAACTTGATATAACTCTTTTTTCAGTTTCATCATTTACTAAAGCTATAATATCAGCTATGGCTTTAGGATGAATATTTTTTATTCCTTTTATTTTTAAGCCATGTGTTCCTAATGTTTTATTTAATTCCTTTAATTTTTCTTCTTCAGGTTTTTCATGTATACGATATATAAATGGAATATCAAGATAATAAAATTTTTCTGCAATTTGCATATTTGCAGCAAGCATAAACTCTTCAATTATTTTATTTGCTATGGTTATTTCATATGGCTTTATATTAGTAACTTTTCCATTTTCGTCTAATAAAACTTTAGTTTCAGGAATCTCAAAATTTATACTTCCATCTTTAATTCTTTTTTTATTTAAAATCTCTGCTAATTCTTTCATTAGCATTATGTCCGATATATAATCATGATACTCCTCTAAAACATTTTTATCTTCATTGCAAATAACTTTATATACTTTTTCATAGGACATCTTTTTTGTAACTTTTATTACTGATTTAAATATATTACTCTCTATTACATTACCTTTTTTATCAAATAATATATCTATAGCTAAGGCAAGTCTATTTTCACCAGCATTTAAGCTACAAATTCCATTAGAAAGTTTTTTGGGAAGCATTGGAATTACTTTTCCTGGTATATATATACTTGTCCCTCTAGTGATAGCTTCTTTATCGATAGAAGTTAAAGGCTTTACGTAGTAAGATACATCTGCTATATATACTGATAATAAATATTTATCCTCTTGTTTTTTTACTTGAATAGCATCATCTAAATCCATTGCATCACTTGCATCTATAGTATAAATTTTTTCTTTTGTCCTATCTATTCTGTATTTCATATCTTCTTTTGTTACTTTATTTGGTATTTTTTTTAATTCATTTTTTACTTCATTATTAAAATTTTCCATTATATCTAAGCCATAAGAAGTATAAAGTGCTTTTATTTGTGATTTTTCATCTTCACCATTTGCAATTACTCTTAGTATTTTTCCTTCAGCTTTATTATTTAAAGTAGCATATTTAGTTATTTCTACTTCAACAATTTGACCATTTTTATAACCTATTATCTGCTTTTTGGGAATATATATATCTTTTATTTTTTTATCTATTGGTACTACAAATCCAAAATTTTTATTTTTGGAAAATACTCCTACAACTTTTTTTACATTTCTTTTTAATATTTTTATGACTTTTCCTTCAGTTTTATGGGATGTACTTTTTATAATTTTTACAAGTACTTCATCATTATTCATAGCACCTAAGGAATTATCAAAACTAATATATATATCATTATCATTTTTGTTTATGCCAAAGCCATATTTTTCTTTTTTTGCCTCATATGTACATTTTATAACATCATTTCCTTTTACTGCTATATATCTTTTACTTTCATCTAATAGTATAATACCTTCATTTTCTAGTTCTTCCATGATACCATCAAAAAGATCTTCATCTTGTTTTGGTACATTAAAAAATGACTTTATTTGCTTTTTTGTCATCAAAGAATATTCTTTATTTAAAAAAAAGGAAGTCAATGCTTCCTTTCTTCTTAAATAATCGTCTCTTTTTATATTATTTTCTTTTCTCATATTTTTTCCTTTATTTTATTATTGCAATTGTAGTCACAAAACATAATACACCAAATACAATTGCAAGACCAATAGTCCATTTAGATAATACTCCATCTAGAGTTTTTGATTTATTTGAACCATAAAATGTATTTGCACCTGTTATTGCAGATTGTGAATCTTTACTATTTTGTAACATTACTACTATTGTAAGTACTATACCTATAACAACAGTAGTTATAGAAAGTGTCCAGTCTATCCATCCCATTTTGCATTTCCCCCTAAATTACTATTAATACATTAATTATAGCATATATTTTTTTAAAATACAATAGTTTAGTCTATTTTTTGACAAATTACTAGAAAGCTATATTTTTTAATTTTGTACTATATTCTTGCTTTACGTTAGTAATGGTTTCAGTTATATATTTATTTTTATTATATATATCTAATAAATAATCTAGTTTATTAAAAATTATCTTTTCATATATTTCGTAACCTCTTTTTTTGTCACTTTTATAATATTCACTAGATAAATTATCTAAGTTCCTAAAATATATATTACATGCATATAAATTTTGATTTTGATTAAATTTATTATTGTTAAATATTTTATTAGCATTTATTAATATATTGTCTAATACATTTTTTATTTCTTCTTTAAAAATGTTTTTATTATTTTCATTACTATTGTTATTTAAATCTTTATATAGCATTTTAAGATAAATATCATATTGTTTGTCTAATTCTTTTCTGTAATTATATTCATAAGGATCTAGCATTACTCTTTTTTCATTTTTATTTACTACTTTTATTTGTTGTTCTAAATTTATATTATCCTCATTATATTTTGGAATCCTTATATACATTGCAAGTATAGACTTTATTAATATAACTATTACAAGAATGTTACAAATAATTCCTAATAGCTTAAAAATCAAGCTTATGCTCTTTATATTAATTTCATTTTGATTATAATCCATATGTGCTAGAAGTATTCCAAAAATTGCTATACCTATCATATATGAAAAGTTAAGATCAAATAATGAATGAATAATAAATATAAAATATGCAAATTTGGTATAGTTATTTTTAGCTTTTATTATTGTATATACTAGAATAAAAGCTATTATAGCAAATCCAATTATTCCTGATTCTACAAATATTTGCAAAAATGATGAATGCACTTCAGTAGAGTAATAATCTTTTGATTTTATTTGCTCGTATATATTATTAAATCCTTCTCCACCTGTCCCTATAATAAAATTAGGTATATTTTTACATATTATTTTTATTGCATCTTTATAATAAGTTATTCTATCATTTGTGCTTGTTGATCCATTTATTAAGTCTTTAAATCTATTTATTATATTTCTTGGAATAAGAACATAATCTATTTTTTGCTTAATATTATTTAAATATACTTTATCAATAGAAATTTTTCCCTTTTCACAATTAATATACATTTTTATATATTTTTGATTATCGTCTAATTTAAAGTTATAAGAAAATTTACCACTAGTATTATCCCAATAGTTAAATGTTTTTATTTCTTTTTCTATATTTTTATTATCCACACTTGTTAGTTTTATTTTATATCGTGTATCTTCTTTATATGTTTTTACTTCTAATTGAATTTCATTATTATCTTTTTTTATATTATCTAATATTATTTCTTCAGTTTGATTTTTAGAATTTGAAGATATTACTATTGGTTTTGTTATATTAAATGATAATATTATATATATAACTGCAAATAAAATAATTAAAATATAATATGCTTTATTTATTTTAATTTTATTTTTTATTCTTTTGTTGTATAGTTCTTTTAATTTATAAATTAAAATTGCAGTTATTATGCTTAGAATAATGAATATAGCAAATATGTAATATACTTGTTGTGTTAGTATTCTATCGTAAATTATTGAAGAGTATATTCCAGTTAATATTATAGTAGGAATATATATACATATGTTTTTGGTTATACTTGATTTATTTATTATAAATAATGCTATAAACGATAATAGTGTAAGTATTATAACAGTTCTTGTTCCTGTTAAAATTATTGTTGAGATTAAAATAAAGTTCATAACAAAGTAGAGTATGTATTTTGTTATTTTGTTTTCAGATTTTATTAATTTAAATATATATATTAATGATAAAAGGCATAATATTGCAAGTATATTTGCATATTGTAATGTTCCTGACATTCTAGTGAAATCTTGATCTAAATATCCTGATCCTATGCTACTTAGTATGTTTTCTAAATATCTACTTCCAATAGCATCTATACCTAATATACATTGCAATAATGTTATTCCTATTATAGTATTTATATATATTTTTTTGTTATTTGATCTTTTCACAAAAGCATATATTAGATATAGATCAAAGTATCGTATTGCTTCGAAAATACTGCTATTTAAATCCGCATAGTTATTAAATATTATTGGTAATGTGTATGAAAATGATAAAATAAAAAGTAATATTTCTATTATATCTATTTTATATTTTTTACTTTTTATTTCACCAATTATATTTATTATTGAGTAAATAAATGAAATTATAGATATTATTATTGCTACTAGTAATAAGTCGCTTTTATAAAATCCACCTTTTGCAAGTGATAGCATTACAAGAGCTATTACCAAAATATATTCTAAAATATTATTAATAATATTTTTATTTTTTATCATAGTATCAATGAGTAGTATTACTACTTTCCTTTCTTTTTGTTTTTATTATTCTTTATTTTTATATTTTATCATATTATTGCTTATTTGTATATACTATACTGTAATTATGCAATGTGTGGAAATACCTTCGGGTTATGAGCGTTTACATAAGTAGTTTTGAATAATTTTGAAAATTGTTGTTTTATTCAGAGTATCAATGATTTTAGCCATTTCATATTTATGAACATTTGTACTATTTTAGGACTTTTTTTGAGTAATTACACCCCAATTTATCCCCAATAATTTTTAATAAAAATGGAGGTTAAAAGAATTAAAATTAATGATATTTTTAAAGATATAGAAAGTGAAAAATTACTAGAAAAATGTTTAGAATTTAGAGAGGAAGATTTATGTCATGTGGATGAAGACGATAAAAAATATTTACCGAATTTCGATTACTATTCTAAAAAAATTTTAAAAAATACTACTAAGAAAGTTTATAATTATGTTTCTAAGAAATTGGATTCTATGTATGATGACTTTATTGATTATTACAGTTATTATTACAGTTATTGGAATGATAAGGATTATATGACTGAGTTTAATGATGCGGTTAAGTTATTAAGTTGCTACTTTAAAATTATAATTAGTTATATCAGTAAAAGGCGAGTTAATTCTCGCCTTCTCATTGGTATTAGTGAAAACCCCGTGCTATGCATGGGGTTCAAGAAAGCTTTTAGCGTTGAGTAAAGTAACAAAAAAAGCATCTCCATGTGATATAATTTAAGAGATCCGACAATCAAATAAATTATAGAAGGAGATGATAGGTATGAAAAATTCATACACAGAAAGTTTATCACATACAACGTGGGAATGCAAGTATCATATTGTATTTGCCCCAAAATATAGAAGACAAGAAATATATGGGAAATTAAAAAAAGAAATAGGATTAATACTAAGAGAGTTATGTAGGAGAAAAGAAGTAGAAATAATAGAAGCAGAAGCATGTAAAGACCATATACATTTACTAGTAAGTATACCGCCAAAGATGAGCATATCAAGTTTTATAGGATATTTGAAAGGAAAAAGCAGTTTGATAATATTTGAAAGACATGCAAATTTAAAATATAAATATGGAAATCGTGTCTTCTGGGCAAAAGGATATTTTGTAAGCACAGTAGGAAAAAATAAAAAGAAAATAGAGGAATATATAAGAAATCAATTAAAAGAAGACATGATGAATGATCAAATGACAATCAAAGAATATATAGACCCTTTTAAAGGGTAGCGAGTAAAATAAACGCGGTTGTCGGATCAAAAGGACCTCTTGAGAGGTTGCTCGTGTTAGTCCCTTATAGGGCGCTAAGAAAAACCACCGGCTATGCCGGTGGATTTTTATTTATATGGATATCTCTCTAATAGCATCTACTATTGAGTCTGTATTCCATTTTACTATTTTATCAGCTGCATCCTTTACTTTAGCTGATGTTTTTTCTGATCCCCATGGTTCTATTGCTAAAATAGGCTTACCTGTTAATGATATAATAAAAATGTAGGAAAATTACAATATAAAAATGTAGGATTTCATACATGAATATGTTATACTT